>NZ_JAVKTS010000003.1:300000-589899 GCF_031460495.1 Tissierella sp.
TTTTCCTGGAGTTGCAAAAGGCCCAAATTGTCCTACAAAAGATGGAGCTATTATGGCATGTACCTTTTCTCTAGCCTTTATAGCAAGAACCAATTGAAATATATCAGTTTTATCAGTAATAGCTGCAAATGGACAATTAACTATACACATACCACAGCTTACACATTTATCATAATTTATCTTTGCTCTACCTAACTCATCTGATTCTATTGCATCTACTCCACATGCAACTTGACAAGGTCTATCTAATTTCATAATAGCATGATATTGGCATGCCTTTGCGCATTTCCCACAATCTATACATTTTTCTTTATCTATTATGGCTCTATCTTTGCCTATGGAAACAGCATTTACTGGACAAACTATAACACATGGATGAGCTATACATTTTCTGCAATTATCCGTAACAAAATGCTTTGAACTTGGGCAAGCTTCACAGGCAAACGGAATTACATTAACTAGAGGTTCTTTAATTATACTATGTGTAACTACAGCATCATCAATATCCCTGGATAAACGAGAATTTTCGGCATTTGGTTTTCTATCCAACCCTAATCCTAATCTTGCTCTAGCAGCGACAATTGCTCTTTCATGGAAAATACTCCCTCTGTATTGAGGCACTTCTCCACTTATTACCTTATATGGAATATCATCTACTTCTGATGGATCGCATTCTTCCCAAGCTATCTTTGCTATTTCTGTGAATACTTGTCTCCTTATGTAAGTAATAGGCGTAAATAATCCTCTTATCATTGAATCACTCCTAATATTTCTGAAATCACCTTCTCTGAACTTGCGTGTGTAATTATTTTACCATTTAACTCAACTATTGGTGCTTTATTATCTTCACAAAACTTCAAGCATCTTACTGCTTCAATTTCAATTTTCTCTGGATATTCTAATTGTAAAGTCTCTAAGCTTTCTTGCAAATTCAAATTCCCCATCATTGTACAATGAGTTCCCATGCAAATCTTTACTTTAACTGGCATCTTATCACTCCTAGGAAGTATTTATTATATTGTTATAATTATATCATATCATAGATGAAATAATAGTAAGAATTACTCTTATGATAAAATCAGATTTAAAAATGAATCAAGGGGATGATTCTTATGATAATACATCAATAGAACCTTCCCCTTTACTCCTCTATTATGGATGAGGTCTCAATATTTCTGTTCTTTTTTCTACATTTTGTTTAAGAAAATCATCCTTTACAACATATCTTTCGTGGTATCCTGCACCTATTTCACCTAATTCATCATATGCAGTAATTTCAAAGATAATTTTGTAATTCTTAATTTCTATTATAGTGGCATTTACTGTAACAAGCATTCCTTTAGTTGTAGGTTGCAGATGATTGATATTTAATATTTTGCCTATTGTTAAGTAATCCTTTGGAAGTAATGGGTCTGCTAAATTTACTGCTGCTTCAATCATTAAAGCTGCTAAAGTCGGTGTTGCTAACAAATCCTTTATAGCTCCGCTTCCAAAATTCATAGTCGTGTCATCTTCTGTAACCATCTTTTGAACAGCTTTAGACATACCTACTTTTAATTCATGCAATTCCATATAATCCCTCCACCCCTCATTATAATATATTAACAATATATTTATTTAATAAATACCCAAATCTTCATTCTATATAGACCACTCAGTTTATTTAAGAATTGGTACTGCAGTATCATTTTATTATGTCCTGTAATTAATAGTTCATGCCTTCCCATCATAAAGTCAATATGAGTCTTTACTAAATTACTCTTTTTCTTTCTTTTTCCTAGATATAGTTAAGCCACCGAAGCCACCTATTATCGCCATGTAAAATCCAAAATCATACCAAAACCCAGTATTTATTGACTCATAGATACTAATATTCTTGTTACCTATTGAAAATATCAATGATAATGGTGCTATCCAACCATGCCATATGCCTGACAGAAAATTAGCTGGTTTCTCAAGGTCATATGACCCATCTCCTGGCATACAGCCTGTTAAAACAAATAATACCAATACAATTAAAATGGATAATCTCAGTCTTTGAAATAGAATCTTATTCATTAAAATTCCTCCTTGTGCAAAATAGTTGTAATCAATTTCAAATATCAGGGATAGTTCTTTTTCTTTGCTTATTGCCCTTTAATAATTTCAATGGCCTTTTCTAATAATTCGTCTCTACCTTCTTTAATTCCTTCAATGGTTGGATGTACTTCTATATCTGGGACAATACCTATTCGCTGTGTTTCACCACCGTTAGGATAATATATTCCTATTCCACTTATCATTGTATAAATTTTCCCAGGAAGATAAAATTCTGATACATTACCATCTGCCCCAGCTGTAGTACTGCCAATAACAGTTACATTAGGTGCCGTTTTAAATGCCATAGCTGTATATTCTGCCTGGCTTTGAGTTTCTTCATTTACAATTATAACTACTTTGCCTTTATAGTAGTCTAGATTCTTTTTTCCTACCTTAATCGGCGTTTTCATCCTGAACACACCTGGATCAAATGTGCTTCCTGTGGTTATCTTTGCAAATTCGCTCTTTTCAGGCACTAAATAGCTTCCTAATGTAAATACAATAAATTCTGATGGATAACATCTTAAATCAATTATTAATCCCTTAGTATTTTTTGTTTTAGTCATTATCTCTGAAATATATTTGTTCTTTATGGTACCTGGATAAATATAGCCAATATCGGAATTAATAAGTTTAAAACAATCTTTTTTTGTGCTAGAATTATTGGCATAAATTTTATCTATAGGATAACATTGAATTTTAGACGATATTTTTTTATTTTCACGAATAAACTCTATATCTAAAAAATCATCATTGCTTCTCAATAAATCACTACTTATATTCCTTAATTTTGTAGGATAGTTTGATGCAGGGTAATACTTTAGCCTATCCTCCACTACATTATTAATAGGTTTTTTATTAATACCAACAATTATATCTCCTAATTGCAGTCCAGATTTTTTTCCCAAATCTTCATTATAATATCCTGTAACTACTGCTTTATTTTCTATAAAACTTATCTTTACTGGTGAAAGGCTCACACCAAAATAATCATACAGTGTAGGATTGCCATAAATATCTGCATGGGTATCGTGAACTCTCCCTATTAATTCTAGGGCAGCAAGTTTGTATTCTAATTCATTTGAAGCATTAATAAACTTTGGAATAAACTCTTCTAATACACCATCCCAATTTTCTTCTATCAAATTTTTATAGGGAAAGTAATATTCAATTATGTTCCAATATCTATATAAGGAAAGCATTTGATAACCAACATCAGGGTATTTCATAGCTTCATATGGCTTTTCATTCTTAAAGTTAGGGTTTCCAACATTCCAATGCAAACTCACATAATTATTAATTCCTGTTCTTTCTGCATTCTTAATGTTAGTAAGCTGCAATACAAGCTCTTTTGATAAATTTGAATTTGTAATCCAGTCTAAGTTTGCAGCTATCTTAACTTCTCCTAATACTGGCTTGATTTTATCTTTAATTTTGAACTCTCCTTGACTCTCTATCCAACTATACAAGTTCTTATCTCTAGTGGCTTTATCTACATCTATAACCTTAGGTAAAATCCTAAATAATTCATAATCCCAATTATATTTCCCTTCTGCAACCTTAGGGTGATAATACTTTAAAAATCCCCATACTTTTCCTAGTAAAGTTAAATTGCTTATATTTTCTTCAGATAATGTAATTTTTCCAATCTTTGAACCATTGTCAAATTCATTATTATTTTCTTGTTTCTTTTTTATATCATGAAACATTTGATTTTTATTTATAGACTGTGCATTGCTGTAAATTTGATTTATAGGACCACACACCATGCTAATAACACATAAAATAATAACTAATCTAATTTTTTTCATATAATTACCCCCCAAGACATTAATCTGAATCTATAAAACCACACCATTGAAAATCCTTATCATATTCCACTTCTAGAATTCCACAGTATGGTATCTGCCTCTCAAACTTAAACTGTCGCATTACAATTCCATGACTTACAACAATAATCTTATTATAATTTAAATATTTTTTTAAACTATTGTTAGCTCTAGTGAATACATCTTCTAAGTTTTCCCATTTCCTCTCCATATCCTTAGGACATACTCCTTTGTAGGCTTCACACTCTTTACCAGCATTTATAGCATATTCATCTGAATCAAATGCAAATATTAAATCTGGCATCCATTCATGTAAGTTTAACTCTATATCTAGATCTAGATTTCGTTCTCTAGAGATAATTGCTGCTGTTTGTAAGGCTCTTGTATAAGGAGAGGAAACTATTAGTTCTGCCCCATCTAATAGACTATCTCTAGCTGCCTTTCTAGCTTGCTCTCTTCCAAGAACAGTTAATTCTGCCAAATCCCTTCCATGACCTATATATTTCCTTTCACTTACCTTTGAATAATCCGGCTCACCATGCCTAACAAAGATTATTTTTGTCATTGACGAACCCTCCCCCCTTGTTTCAAATTAAATTAATTCTTATATATACTTATTCTACAAATTTTTCCAAATTCCTTCTTTTTCAAGAAAATAACCTCTTACTAAATCACTAGTAAAAGGTTATCAAATTATATCCTATTTAACTTTAGTTGCAGGCATCTCCATACCACTTTGATATAGTATCAAGCTAGTTACATTCCCTTCTACATCTTTTATAAATTTAATCTTTGCATCTACTACTTTGTAAAAGAATTCAGTTTCTGAAGTTGGGAATATTTCAAATTTCTCTTGACCAGTTAGTTGAGCAAAAATCCTATTCTCTTCCCTAGTAATTGTATAAATAACTTGAGGAGCTAACTCATACTCTCCTACATACTTATTATATAAATCTGCATCCTCTATTTTAAATTCTACTAGTGTCTCTGGTAATTCATAAGGACCACCTAGAGCTATTGAAGTCAATGTATTTGTTAATTTAGTCGTATCATAATAGCCAGTATTTGATAAGATTATAATAGTTAAATCCACATCTATAAGTCTTACTATATTAGCAGTAAGTCCTAATGTATTGCCTCCGTGGAAAATTATCTTACCAATTCCAGAGTCAGAAATCATCCATCCATAACCATAGCTTCCTGCTCCTGGCATAGCTATATGCTCTTTAAATATTTGATCCTTAGTTTCATTTTTTACCAATTTCTCTGTATATAGAACCTGATCCCATCTATATAAGTCTTCTACAGTTGAGTACATGCTTCCAGCAGCATGAGCTCCTCGTAACAATATTTCATCATCTATAGGAACAAGATCTAAATATCCAGAATATGCAGTTGCATCATATAAGTCCTTATCTTTCCCATAAGATACGCCTGTGTTATTCATACCAATAGGTACAAATATATTTTCATGCAAATAATCTTCGTAAGTCATTTCTGATAGTTTTTCTATTAAGATTCCTAGTATTAGATAATTAGTATTATTGTAGATAAATTCATCACCAGGGCTAAATATTAGTGGCTTATCCTTTACTAGATTTAATATATCCATCGGCCCTTGACTATCTAAGCTCAATGCGTAAAATTCAGGTAACTCTGTAAAATTCGCAAGACCTGACGAATGAGTTAATAGGTTATGAATAGTTATTGAATCTCCATTTGGAAAATCAGGAAGATATTTTGAAAGCTTATCTTCCACATTTATTAATCCTTTTTCACTAAGCTGCATAATTGCTATTGCTGTAAATTGTTTTGTTACAGAGCCAATAGCAAATTTAGTTTGAGATTTATTTAAAGTATTCTGTTCGAAATTTGCAAACCCATATCCTTCATTAAGAAGGATATTTCCTTCTTTAGCGACTAAAACACTACCATAAAAATTCTGATTTTTCTCTAAGGCTTTCATGTAAGTTTCTAAGCTATTGGAGATTGCTTCATCTGTAGAGATATTAAAAAATTCTTCTGTATTCTCTATTGCTTCATTTATATTTAGTATTTGATGTTTATTATCCCATCCTACTATTAGATCTAAAGGATTACTAAATAACTCTACTGGGACAAAGGTTTTTCCTTCCTTGATGATAGCCTTTGAGCCCATCTCTAGGCTTCCTCCATTTGCATTAATTATAGATTCACCAATCTTTATTTCAATAACATCAGATTCTTTCGAAAGTGTAACACTCCTCTCTAGATTATTCCATGTTACAGTATAGCCTAACTCCTCAGATATCTGGCGCAATGGTAGCATTACTATCTTTTCTTCGTTTACATAAACTCCATTAGAAAACTCCGTACCATTTAATGAAAAGCTAATTGCTTGAGGAGTAGCCAAGCTAGTACTTGCCATAGCAAATATCATAGTAAATACTAATAAAACTGATAATAATCTTTTTAACATATTAATTCCTCCTCTTTTAATTGTAAGTAGATTGATGAATTCCTTATTTCCTTCCAATATATAAAAAATGTTCACTAGTACCCATTAGGTTTTCATCCTGACTTAGTTGATAACCAATTTCCAGCCACTTTGCATACTCATTTTCCTCTAAAGAGTTAATTTCTATTTCTTTAGATCCTAGTATGTTTTCAACACCAGCAAAAACTATTTCTGTTAACCCAAAGCTACTCATTAAGTCCTTTGCTTCTTTATAGTCAGTGAAGTAAGCCGTTGTAAATCCTTTATCTACTTGATTTTCACCGTCTTTCAAGTACCCAAGTAGTTCATCTACTGATTCTATTGGATATAGTCCCTTAAGATAATCTTGTATAGGAGCATAATTTGATATAAATGAAGCAACTATAATTCCATTGGCTTTCAACAATCTTAAAGCACCCTCAAGGGCAGCTCTCCTGTCAGATTCTTTTATTAGATGATATAAAGGCCCCATTAGCAAAATAACATCATATTTTTGCTCGTATTTACTCAATTCCAATGCATTACCATGTATATAATCTTCTAGTACAATTCCTCTCTCTGCTGATTTTTCTTTTGCCACCTCAATATTTCTACTTGATAAATCAAGCAAAGATACACTATGGCCTTTTCCAGCTAAATATATAGAATATCTACCAGGCCCTCCACCAATATCAAATATCTCTAAGTTTTCACCAGTCAGATACTCGTCAAGATACCTTTTAGTAATATCGAATTCAATTTTATGTCTTCCAAGTCTTTCCCATTCATCATATTTCTCATCATACCATTGTTCAATTTCTTTCATGCTTTTTCCCCCTCACTCTACTATATTAAAAAAATATGTTACATCATCATCTTGCAGATCACTTCTTTTCTTACCCCCAGATTTTTCATATAACTTACAAGCTGGAGTATTATGTTTCTGTGTAATTAAAAAGAATCTACAGATGCCCCTTACTTTACAAAGATTCTTTATACCTGTAAGAATTTGAAATCCTATTCCCTGATTCTGATACTGTGGAAGTACACCCACTTCATGAGTATATAGCATATTCCCTTGATTGTCTATACGATTGAGCTCATACCCATATGCAAAACCAATAATTTTGTTTTCTCCAATACATGCAAAAATCCAATTATTCGGATTGAAGAGAAAATCTCTAGCATTTTCTTCAACGATAAAGTTACTTCGAAAACTATTTTCCATTTGTACAACTAGCTCTAAATCTGAAAGATTCAGTTTTCTAAATTCCCTATTTGCCCCCATAAAACTCCCCCTAGTATAAGCAAATTTATTCTATATCTTGATTAATATTTATTCTATTAAATTTCTTCAAAGCTAATACAGCCTCAAGTGTTAAATTTCCTATCCAATCTTTTTTCGCAATCTCCCATTCATCTAAATAATCATTCCATTCCCATGTAGGAAATATTTTCTTATTTTCCTCAAGCTTTGCTATTAAGTAATCTAAGTTCTTATCTATAAACTTATTATCAATTCCAAAGAAATTTTCTGAGTCCAATTCAATAAATTTTAATGGCATTGGAACATAGTCTGTCCATTGATCTTCCTCTACATTGATTAGGTTAGAAACAGCAAGTTTTAAAGTATCTTCCATCTGAGCAGAAAATTCCTCATCTATTATATTGTACATTCTTATATAGCAAAATATTTCATGTTCAGAGTTAAATTCTGCCCGTTCATTCAACTTCTCTATAGCATAGTTAATAAGTGAAAATATATCTAATTTAGTAAGGTACTCTCTATATTTATAAAGATACCCTATTAACTCAGCTGTAGGGTTTCCCCATGAATAATCAATAACTGTCATACCTATATCTTCCCTATGCTCCCACCATGGTGCATGAGGATAATCATTTACAGTAATTGGAACACTGTACCAGCCATTTCTTTCCTCATCAAAAGTTGCTTCCAAATATCCAATAGCCTTAGTTATCATCTTCTGTGCTCTGTGGTCATCTTTCAGTAAGTTCAAATATCTTAATCCAATTGATGTTGCCATAGGTGATGAATCAAGTAGCATAAAATCAGACTCTATCCCTCTACCAAAACCACCATCTGGATTTTGATATTTCTCCAGCATGTCCAATATATCATCACCATTTGTATCATTGAAATAATAATTAAATATGGCTCTTTCCAAACCTCTAGCTTCTTTATTCATATAAGAGTTTATTTCATTAAATGTTCTCTTTGATAATTGCCGCATGCAACATTTCCCTCCTAGTTTAGTTATTACTTTATTGAAATTTCCTTTATATTTTTGTTTTACTATTTCATTTAAATATCATAAATATCCTATTAGTTGTTATGCCTTAACACAATGCCAGATTTACACTAAAATCCTTCATTCTCATTTATGATAAACACCTTTATTCTATCCTTGTCGTTTTGCCCCTCTATAATTACTAAATTATTGCATACTCTTTCGGGTGATCTGCAGTCTACACACTTTCCTAACTCTACACATGGAGGATTAAAACCTGCTCTTTTAGCATTTTTAGGCGAAGCAATATTTCTTACTCTATATATTGCTTGTTCTAAAGTATTTGTAATTTTATTGATGCCAATAATAATAATTACATTATTAGGCCCATATAACATTGCAGCTACCCTATTACCACTATGATCCATATTGACTAGGTGTCCATCTAATGAAATAGCATTTGTTCCTGTGATATACCAATCAGTTAATAATGATTTTCTTTTAAGGTCTCTACTTTCTTCTTTGCTTTTAGCTAATGTCTTATCATATACAATATTTCCTCTATCCCTTAATTCATCACTAATTTTCATGTTTTTCAATGTTACCGAATTTCCTATACCAACGCTAACATTCATTGGTATCAATTCTTTAACTCTTGATTTTGCTTCCTCAAATGTCTCAAAAAAGTATCCATCAATATTTCTTGATGCTAAGCTTTGAATCAAATATTGAATTTTGTTATATTCCATTCCATCTCCACCTTTTCAATATCTTATATAACTTTCGTTTTTCACACAAGTGTCTATATCCTTATTCCAATAGTAGGTAATAGATTCTTGTATTTCAATCATACATTTCCCCCTATTAAAATAAATTCGCTTAGATTAAGACCTATTTAAGACTTGATTCAACTTCTTGATAAATAGGTAAATGTCTTCTACATATAATTCTGCTTCATATTTAGTTTTATCTTTAATATTAAACCATTTATATCCGACTATTTGATTGCTATCATTATTCCTTATGGTTATTTTAGTTTCTTTATCTATTCTCCCTATCCATGTGTAATATTTTTTATAATGTCTATTAGGTAGAATATCTTCAAGAATAAAAAAATCATCAAATTCCATGTCTATTCCTAATTCTTCAATTAATTCCCTTCTTATTCCTTCTTCTTCTGTTTCATTTTCCTCTAATCCTCCCCCTGGAATCCACCAATACAAATCTCCATGTTTGTTTTTCTGTTGGATTAGTAAAAGGAATTCCCTATCCTTATCGAGAATTAAAGCACTACACCTGATTATTCTATTATTCATAGTAGCTCACTCCATATAAATTTATATTTCTATGCCTTTATATTCCTAATAGATGTTCCTGTTTATTTAGAAACATAATCCTTCTTTCATTAGCATTTATCTTCCATAAATGAATTCCTGTATCACCAGTACTTATACTTAAATCAGTATTTACAGGTAACATTAAAAAACTTCTAAAGAGCATATTTATCATTCCACCATGGGATACTATACATATCCTTCTTATATTTTCTTCCTTTTCATATTTATGTATAAACTTTGACCAAAACATCTCTCCCCTAGCCCTAAAATTAATATATGATTCAGATTCAGCAAACTCATCATGGGGTTTTCTTCCACCTTCTGGCATGGGAAATTTCATATTAGCTTCCCAACGATGTAACCCAGCTAATAAGCCATTATTCCATTCCATTAATTCATCATCAAAAATTATCTTTGTATTTGTTGCTTGACCTATAAATGCAGCTGTTTTAGCTGCTCTTTTAAGTGGACTACTTAAAATAATGTCAATTTCATAATGCTCCTTTATCCATTCTGCCGCATGTCTTGCTTGCTTACACCCTAGTTCAGTAAGCTCAAAATCAGCTCGCCCTTCATGCCTATCTTCCAAATCAGCAACAGACTGTCCATGCCTCACTACTAATATTTCCATTTAATTTCCTCCTCTTGTCATGAAATTCTAACTGTAATCGTCAGTAGTCTAACTATTTTTATTCTGTTTTAATAAAATTTAATTTTGTTTCATCTATATTAACTTTCGGAATGCCTAGGGTTCTGTTGCTAAATTCGCCATGACAATCAGAGCCAGCTGAAATCATTAAATTGTTTTCATTGCAAAACTTTATATAATAATCTGCATCTTCTATATTCTTTAAATATGGAGAAAAACATTCAATACCTGAAATTCCGTAATCTCTCCATTCTTGTAATATTTCTAATGGCAGCTTGTCTCCCTTTTTATAAGCACTAGGATGTGCTAAAAATGAATATCCTCCTGCTTCTTTAATTGTTCTGATTATTTCCTTAGGATCTTTAAAATATAATTCTTCATTATTTGATTTTATTATTTCAAAGTATTCTCCCATATTTTTAACTATATTCTTATCTAATAGGTAATTCAAAGATTTCCAACCTCCTCTTTTCCTATTGTATTGATATGAATGATAGTCACTAATATCTTTTATCTTATCCGATTCATTTACATATTGAATAATCCTAGTATTAAATTCTTCTCTTTGCATTCGATTAAATTCAAGTAAGTTATTTAGCTTAGTATTATTGCAATCAAAATCATATGCAGTTATATGGTATTCTACACCATTATATGTACATGAAATCTCCACACCAATGATGTAATAAATATCATTCGGAATAATATCAAGTATCTTTATACTGTTTTCAATAGTATCATGGTCTGTAATAGAAAATACTTTTATATTATTTTTTACAATTCTATCTAACACTTCTTCAATAGTCCAAGTTCCATCGGAAGCTGCAGTATGAATATGCATATCAATCTGAAAATCCCCTTGAATCATACAATCACCTCATGTTGTTATTTTTTTGTAATGTATTGATGTTTCGCTTATCTTTATGTGTTGCTTATTCAAATAACAGCTTAATTACAGCCTTTTGTTCCTCGTGTACAATTTTTCCCTCAGGTATTATGTGAAATAAAACCTCATCATTTTTCCAAGATCCTCCGATTGGTTGCAATATATGATAAGCACATTTTTTTAACATTTCAAATTGAACTTTTAAATCATTTGAATTATACATCTGAGTAATAATATTAAATAATTCCGGATTATTATCTTCAATATGCTTCAGTTGTCCCTTTGGTTTGCCTATTTCTAGGTTTTCTATTCTTGCATAACATTGTAAAAACCAGTCAAATGAGGAAAAAATAAAATATCTAGAATATAATTCATTTTTATATAATCGATGTTCTAATTTATCTATAATATGCTTAAATGTGAATTTAAAGATAGTTATTTCGCAATCTGATAGATACTCTGGACTGCTCCAAGCTTTCTTTATCCTATCTAAGATGTTTTGTGTTATATTGTTTCTGTCAAAAAGTATTTTACAGTTTAAATGAGCTAATAAAAACTCGTTTGATGGTGTATCGGAAGAAAAATCATCAACAGATAGGAGCATACAATCTATTGGAATTCCTGCAATATGGAAATGTAGACCATTGAAGTTATAAGATACTTTTTCTTTAAATATAATCGTCAAATCATAATCCCCACCAACCTGCATGTCACTATATGTTCTTCCCCCATATTCAACTATTCCTACTATATCTTCTTTTTTCTTCAAATGTTCAATAAAACTTTCAATATTCTTAAATGAGTTAGTATCTTTTAGCATATTCTCACTCCTTGTATTTATCCGTTTAGTCCACTCAATTTGCCTACCTATCTTGACGGCCGAATTTCAGAAATACAATTTGTAAACCTCTCTTTTGTGTCAGTAAGATAATTATCTAAAACTGCGTCATCTTTAGGATATGTCCACCCAAACCCGTCACCTTTATATCTTGGAAACACATGTATATGATAATGACCAACATCATTGAATATACCACCATTTTGCATAATTGATATACCATCTGGTTTATATATTTCATTTATAGCTTCATAAATTATCTTTGATGCTACGCTAATTGAATTACAGGTATCACCATCAACATCAACTAATTCTACATAATGACGCTTAGGTACAATTAGAACATGTCCCTTGTTTATTGGATCAATATCTAGAAAACAACTTATATTTTCATCCTCAAATACTATATTGCATGGAATAAGCTTATTTGCCAATCCACAAAATCTACATGAATCTTTTTCCATAATACCACCCACTTTCATATATATCCTCATTAGTTACTATATTGCCCATGCTTTCATACCCCATTTATATTGTTTGCTTCAATAGCTATCAGATGTTGAATATCTCCTATTTCCTTTCCCTTTCTTATTTCACACCATAAATTATATTGTTCATGCATCCCCTTCTCCTGATTTAATGTAATTTCCTCTGGAGTGTATCTATAAGTAATACATAAATCTAAAAGTTCTTGAAAAATATAATTTTTAACATGCTGTCTCATTAGCTTTCCGATTTCTTTTTTACTTGAGCAACTTTTCCCAGTTATAAAATAATAGTCCATCATTGCATTAACAATAACACTCTGTACTACAATTCTACTAGATGGATTCTGAATATTTTTATCATACTCAATGAATCTTTCTGGAAACTTTTCTCTCTCTTCTTTATTCCGCCTATTTGATAACTCCTTTGAATATATAATATCTTCACGCTTGGGTGTATCTATCGAATCTACCACATCCTGTCCCAAGATAGTAATCCCTGAATCTTTAATTCGTAAAATTTCAATAGGTAATTCTATTAAATCCTTATTTTCTAAACTCAGTTCAAAATCATTCCTAAATGGTCTCTTCATTTCACCAATCCTATAAATACACTTTGCAATCGGCAAATCATAACTTGTAAGCAAATCAGTTTTCTCTATTATATCTCTTACCTTATTTCTAACATCATCAGATGCTTCATCTTTCAAGATATGAATTAAATCAATATCACTTCCAGCATTTCCTGTATAACTGCCGTTAGATAGTGAACCCACCAGAATTACTGATAACACTTCATTTGATAGTTCTTTTTCTAATCTACTAAGATGAATACTGATGATTTCCCTTGCCCTGTTTTCTGATTTATTCTCCATTACTTTCACCCTTTTTCATTTTAATAAACACGAATTTATCTCCTTATAATTTGTAATGCAAACAAATCTTCGACTTTATCTTTTATACATATATAAGCATCTTCAATGCCTTGATTATATACATACGGAGCTAGTTCTTCGATAAAAAAGTCTAATAATAGTTGAGAGGATAAGTCTCCCAGTTCCTCATCCCTTTCATTTAAAAAGTAATTTATTATATGGTTTCTCATTTCCTCTTTAATTTCCTTACTGAAATTTATTCTATTATTCAAATCTTAAACCTCCTTATGTAAATTCATCTTCGTTTCTTTATGAAAAGACAATCATGTTTTTCCTCCTCATACTTACTAAATATCAAATATGTCAAATAAATATACTCAAATACTCTATTAGTTTTTCCTCTGTCCAGTCGTACATCTCCAATAAAAATATATATGGATCATCATCTATATTTAATAATTCTCCAAAGGCAGGCTCTGTCTTCAATTTATTTTTCTTTAAACTAATTACAGTCTCTCTAGCTTTGCTACTTAAAACATTAAGTATCTTATGTTCTATAATCATATGTTTATAAGCGTTTTGCTCTACTGTCGGTATAGCTTGTCCAAATATTTCAAACATCCATTCATTATAAATGAAATTGCATACAACCCTTATTATTCCATCAACCTCTCTAATTCTACAATCAAATTCCTTATAACTTCCATATATCAGCTTCAGAAGTTCTTCGAACTTCACAAAATCGTAAACTTCACATATTATATCTAAATCACTTTCAGGTAGATCTATTTCTATTGGAATAGTTCCTACAAGTATTGGATTATACATATCCAATGTTTCTATTATATTTAATTCCTCAAGTACCTTATATACCTCTTGTTGCTTTATATTTCCTGATTTTAAATATTCAATTTCTAAAAAATCATGAGATAGTTTTTTCAATATCTTATCATCCTTCTTTTATGAAATTTAATACAAAGTCTGCATTTTCAATAGGTCTACATTCTCCAATATATTTATCCTCTGCCGGAAAATATCTTCTTTCATACTTTGACTTTATATCTTCTGAGTTTCCTATATACTTGTCTCTATTTATTACACGATTTAATCTTATCTCTTTTTGTGTATTTAAATAGATTATGTAGTCAAAGTACTTTCTTATCTCTTTTCTTTGTAAAAATATTCCCTCTAAAAATAAAATTGAACCTTTGGGTATTTCTATTTGCTCCAAAGCATATGCATCATTATCCATATCGTATAATTCAATCTTCTTGTGAATTTCAAGTCCTTCTTTAATCGGTGCTAAGATTTCTTTAATTAAATAATCATATCTCCATTGAATATTATAATAACAATCCCATTCTTCTTTAGTTTCATTGTATCTAATATTTCTTGGATGTATAAAATCATCAATATGCAGTATAACAGGACTATAATTTTTATTCTGCAATTGTGAGTTTAGCAAATTAACAATTGTGGTCTTGCCAGCTCCCCCTAGACCATCAATTCCAATAACTAGAGTTTTTTGTAATTTATATTTATTTGATATTATATCTACCAATTTTTCCATTTATAACTCAATCCAATATCGTTGAATAATTTCAGAAAAGGTTTCACTATATAGTTCATTTTCTAATATTCCATTGTTTCTATGAATGACCTTAGCAGAAGGAACATTTACTTTATCGCAAGTAATTAACACTTTATCTAAATTTAGTTCTCTACATCTTTGCAAGGCTAATTTTAACATTAAAGTTGCATATCCCTTTTTCCTTTCAGTAGGTCTAACAGAATAGCCTATATGTCCACCTTCATTTAAAAGAAATTCATTTAACTTATGTCTTATATTAATCATGCCAATAATCTTATTGTCTGATATTCTTACAAGAAAATATGTATTAGCAGGTACTCTTCCCTCTGGGATATTGTTAAAATCTATATCTCTTTCAATTTTCAACAACCAGTCATCATAATTATCATACCTATCAAGTCCACCAGTTCCATTGATTTCCGAGTTATAATCTAGAAATTCTTGTATATATTCAAATGCCTCTTTTTCATATTCCTTTGATGGGGCTATTAATTTTACATCCATTTTTTCACTCCTCCAGAATGTCTTAGTTAATTATTTTAATTTCTCAATTTTTTCTATCAATCTTGCAGGATTTACTATATTTCCAAGCGTATCCCCATTGCTTAAAGATATTATTTCACCTGTGTCAAGTGCAATTTCCCAGAAAACTTCTGGTGTTATACTAGGATTGATTTGGCATGCTAGTGCATATAATCCAGCAACATATGGAACTGCCCAACTCATACCACCTTGTCTATAAAAAGCATAATCATTGTTCCCTGAAGGACCAGCAGTACACCTAGAATCCATAGGAACTAAGAGATCATCATTATTATACTCATAAATTTTCCAGAACTCTCCTTTTAAATATGAAGCACTATCATCTGGATTTTTTAATGGATTGCGTCCAAGCCCCCTAAGTGGATCACTGCCAACATATATGGTATATATACCTTCCTGCTTTGCTTTTTCAATAGATTCAAGGACCTTTGCATAGCCATTCATCTTTTCGCCTATTCCTAAAGAAATTGATATGACTCTAATTTTTTCCCCCTCAGGTATAATATTATTGATTTCTACAATACGATCTATTGATTTTGCAACCCATGTAAGGTCCCACTCAAATTCTCTTTTTTCATTATAGACACCGTGAGTCTCTGCAATAAAATAAAGATTAGCCTCCGGTGCAACCCCAACTGTTTTACCTACTGCAATAGATGCAACTGCAGGGCCATGCATTGATGCTATAGGTCCGTTAATTGATCTGGTTTCATTTATATAGTGAATCTCTTCATACAATTTTAATTGTTCTTTATATTCCACATGATCAACTAGCAAGGCTTGATCTATTATTGCAATACTAATTCCTTTACCAGTAATCCCTTTTTCATGTAGCTCTCTTAACCCTAAGCCAGGGTTCTTCCCTAATTCCATAATTAATTCATGATTAAATCCATCAGGCAAATTATCTGACCATTTAGTTTTACTATCAAAATCAGCATAAATTAGGTCTTCAAAGTTTTCTCCTAAATCCAAGTTTGTTAAATCACTACTTCTTAAGTCAACTTGCCACATTTCAGATAACTGTGGATTATATCTAGGCAATTCAAGCATTTTCCCAGGTCTATAAATAGTATAATCAGCTGCTTCAGGTTTTCTCACAATACTTAACTCACTCTTTGGTGAAATCATGGTATTGTACTTTATAGGTTCTTCTGATTGATCTTCTTGTTTAGATTGTTCTTGTTTTTCATCTTGCTCTTGTTCACTAGGGTATTCTAATTGTTCTGGCGACTCTCTTTGTACCGTATGTGATGATGTACATCCAGTTAGTAAAGTCACTATTACCATAAACAAACACAAAACTCTTTTCATCTAACATCCCTCCCATATTGCTTATAGTCTATGTTTCAATCCTATGTTTATATTAGATTTTCAATACCTATTTAGACAGTTTTTTAGGGTTATGTAATTTATATTCCTTAAGGCTTAAATATCCTTGTGTTGATTTTATAAACATCTTACTATATTTTCTTGCATACAAAAATCAATTCTCTGCCATTCTCAATACTACTCTTATCATACCAGCCATATTCTTCCACTATTGATAATCCTGCATCTTCTATATATCTAACAATCTGATTATAGTAATAATATTTTAATTTTAAATGTTCTTCGACTCTTCTTGCATCCCCAGCATTATCTGTAATTTCAAAAGCAAAATGAGGATAGATAATTTGGTTTACTGTATCTATTTTATCTCCCCAGTGTTTTTTTACTATATTATATCCTTTCTTGGCATCAAAGGCTTCCCATTGTATTTTCTCATCATAACACCAATCTTCATCTAGCTCTTTATTTGGTCTAAATACATTTAGGATAAAAAGCCCTTTATCTGATAAATGCTCTTTAATGCAATTTAAGGAATTTAGGATATCTTCCTCCTCAGTTAATGCTTGAAAGGCTCTGAAAGGAGCAATAATCAGTTCAAACTTCTCTCTCAAATCAAACTTAGCCATATTTCCCTTTACTAAAGTAATATTGTCCCTATATGATGAGGTTTTTAGTTTTTTATTAAAAATTTCAAGCATAGAATCTGACAAATCTAATCCTGTTACCTTAAATCCAGATTCTGCCAACCTCAATGCTACTCTCCCAGTACCACAGCCTAATTCTAACACTTGTCCCCCTGTTTTTAATGCATATTCATTATAAAAAGGTATATCATCTATTAAATTATCCCTATTATCATAATCATATAGCCAAGCAGCGTTTTCAAAAATATTTCCTATTTGCATTATTTATCCCTCCTTAAAAATCATACAAGAAGAACCCTATTTACTGTTGTTTTTAATAATTCTTCTATATTACTTATTCTGCGAACTTTTACATATTCCTTCTTTTTGTAAAAATAAATTTCGACAATTGAGAATTTACTTCTAATTAAATATCGCCTATTTCCTTTGATTAGTTATTTTGTAGCAAAAATACCTTTCTGACATAACATAATTAGTACCTATATAGAAGGGGGGATTCCATTGAAAACATCAGCAATAATAGACAGTGTTTTATCACTATTTATAATGATCTTAGTGGGTGTTTACGGGAGGAAGAAAAAAATCATTACTTCAGAAATGAATAAAGGATTAACAGATATTCTCATACAGATAGCATTACCTTTCATGATTGTTACTTCTTTCATTTTTACATATGATAATAATATTAAGACCAATGTTATAAATACCTTTTATTATAGCCTAATAGCCTATATAGTAATGGCAGCTTCTTCATACTTACTCCTATTGCCTGTAAAAAATCATAAGAAAACAATACTACATTTTGGTAATGTATTTACTAATACAGGTTATGTTGGTTTTCCAATACTCAATTCTATATATGGCACAGAAGGTGTTATATATGGATCTATATTTAATATGTTTTTCGTAATATTTGTGTGGACTTACGGGCTTATATTATTCAAAGGTAATTTTGAGAAGAAGGAACTAAAGACTGAAATAAAAAAGGTCCTTCTAAATCCATCCATTATAGCAGTTTTCATAGGCATTATAATCATGATATTTGATATTCAATTGCCGGGTGCCATATCATCTAGTATGAAAAGTATAGGAAATATTACAGGTCCTTTGTCTATGATCATCATTGGGTCTATACTTTCAAATGTTAAAATAAGAAAACATTTAAGAGATTGGACAATATATTATGGGATAACTACTAAACTAATAATTATTCCAATAATTATATACTTTATATCACTGTTAGTGGGTGATACCTCAAAGGCTGTAAACACAGTAATTATAATGACTGCCATGCCTGCCTCTGCTATGACTTCAATCTTTGCTGAGAGTTTTGATAAGGAGAAGGAATTTGCAGCCTTTCTAGTGTCTGCAACCACATTATTATCTTTGATTACAATACCTCTATTATTAAAGATTATTACTTAAATTTCTCTCTTTGGTTTTCAATACATTGATATTCTTTTTTGCTTTCTAGAGAACATAATTTTTAATAAATTACTTCTTTCCCCATAAATAAGCTACATCTACTGGTCCATTTTCTTGATTAGAAGCAAATACTATCTCATATTCTCCAGTGTCATATATAATAGTCCAAGCCCCTTCCAAAAGTTCTGATACTTCATTTTGCTTAGGGGTATTTTCGTGTGTTGGTATGCCTAATACTGATATGATTTGTTTGAAATCCATACCAAGCCTTACATTAAAGACTTCCTTGTTTTCTTCAAATACTCCTATACATTTTACTTTGTCATGAATTATTTCACCCTTATCAATTTCTGCTCCAGTAAAAAATATAGTTTTTTTGTCATCATACTTGAAGTATAATCCACCCATAAAATACTCTGATTCATCAGCAATTCCCCACTTTTCAATAATCATATCAGTAGAATCACCTACTGCGATGTCTATACCATCCATTATCCCCTCATATGCTAACTCTAATAATAGATTTTTCTCATGAGTAACAGGAATGATATCTTCCTTTACAACATATTGTTCTACTATTTCTTTCGTCCCATCCTTTTTTATAGCCCTTACTTCTACATCCTTTACATTACTAAGAGCATACCAACACCTTTTATCCCCTTCAATATTAATCATTGTTGCTAGAGTATCTCCAGCGTACATTTCAGAAATACTATTATCATCAATTGCACCAAAATAAATATAGGGTGGTTTATTCATTGACTCCCACTTAATAGGACTTTGCCATCTTGTTCCTCTTGTTTGTCTCCACTCCCAATTACCATTTTGTTTTTCATAATATGCAATATAAAGAGTCTCCTCTTGGTCTTTATTCTCTGTAAATATAGCAATAGCATCCTCCTCATGTGCAACTTTGAATTCATTATGGATAAGTGAATATGCGTAATCTTTTTCCTCTTTGTGCATTTCTTTCATAGTTTTATGAAAATAATCATCAAATGTAGTCTTCTTTAAGCAGCCAGTTAATAGTGTTACACAAATTAGCAGTATACAAATAATTTGCTTTTTCACATCATCTCTCCTCTCAAATAATCCTTTATTCATAATATACTATTGTTAGAAGATTGATGTGGTGGATACTATATATTCTTTTTCATATAATATCTTTTATGTCCCTCAGGACAATCTTCTAATACACCAAAAACTTCATATCCTTGCTTAAGATAAAAATCTTTTGCTTGAAAATCAAAAGTATCTAAATGGACTAATTTACACCCTTTATCTTTAGCAATTTTCTCTACTGCATTTAATAGTGCAGAGCCATACCCTTCTTTCCTACAATCTTCCTTAACCCACAATATACTTATATATAAACAATTCCAGCAATATAATTCACTATTGATTCCCGCTAATACCTCTCCATTTAATCCCTTTATAACTCGATTAACTGAGATAAAAGTTGGTTCTTGAGTAAAAGGTACATTTAACAAATTGTATTCATATATACCGTCATCTACTAAATTTGATTCTTCCTCTGTGCTTTTTTCAATAACAAAATTTTGCATATAAGATTCCTCCTAGTATTACTAATTTATAAATAAAACAACAGCAATTTTAATATCTGTATCCTCCTATTTAAACACTTTTTTGTTCACTATATGCCATTATCTTTCAACCTATTTATTCTTGATTTTCTTGTAGTAATGCAATATTTTAGCATACTTATAAGTGAGACAAGTATTAAAACATGTAGCACAATATGATATAAATCAGGTATATAAATGTTAGAAGATGGTATTAACTTTATAGTATTAGCAAAATAATTCATTTTTCCTATTGAAGGCCCAAATATAGTGAAATACCAATGTGATACGAATTGGGCTGTAAACCATATGAAAAGCCAACCCGTTAAAAAATATTTCCAAACCCTCTCTTTGAAAGCATACAACATAAATAGTACTAAAAAGATAAGAAAAAATATGCCATCCTCTTTATAAGATCTTGTAACCAGAATATGTTTGTAGATACTTATTCCTGTCATATCTAAAAAAAACCAAAATAATAAGCATAAATTTGCAATTAAACAAGTTCTCCTGTTCATATTACACCTCTCTTCATTAAACTAAGGAATATTCTAATTGACAATCACAAGGTTCTTCTGAAACTAATCTATCGTTATATTCCAGGGCTTCTACACATCCGATTTTCTTATAGAAATTCTGAGTTTCTTCTGATGAATGTGCGGATATATATAATTTCTTTGCGTTATTTTCTTTAGCTTTATTTGCTAAAATTGAAAATAACTCTTTACCAAATCCCTTTCCTCTTTGTTCATAAGATATATGAATACTTGAAAGTTGTAGATATTCATTATTTGAACCAAAAAATTCATTTTCCAATGATCCAAATCCTATTAACTTATCTTCATAAAAAGCACCTACTACAACCCCACCTGTATTCACAGTATTCTTTAAACATTCAACTAAAAAATTATATTCATTTATACTCCATTGTTCTGTAAAAACAATATCTTTTAATATCCATTGATTATCTTCTTTACGCCAGCATTTTTTTACTTCTTGGTATCTATTAAATTCTTCAAATAACTTTGTCTCTATTTCATGCTCTTTTAATTCTCTAAACTCATAATTAGACTTAGCAGAGAATTCCTCTTTAAGCAGACCATAAATATACATATCCTTACACTTTCCAGTAACTTCATGACACTCATACTGACGAAGATATCCTTCCTCTTGAAAACCGAATTTTACCAACAGTTTTTTTGAAGCAGTATTTTCTTTACAAAAAAATGCTTGAATTCTAGTTAATTCTAGTTGGTTAAAGCCTAGATTCAATACTTCTTGCATTGCTTCACTCATAATACCTTTTTTCCAATACTCTTCTGATAATTCATAACCAACTTCTGCTCGTTTTCCTTCAAAATTATTTAAAAATATAGTTCCAATTATTCTATTAGTTACTTTTTCCGCAATTGCAAAACGAATAATCCATCCTTGTTCAAATCCCTTATTCCATATCTCGATAATTCTATCAGCATGTTCAACTGATTCAGGACCATTCCAGTCAAGGTATTGATGTAAATTTTCATTTTTATAATACTGAAATAAATCATATGCATCTTCGGACTTCAATTTTCTTAGATTTACTGTTTTAGCTTCTATAGTTGGTATATCTTGAAATATTTTAACTAAGTTCATTATTATCTCCTTTTGTTTGCTTTTTCATTTCCATGTTTGAAATTACCCGTAACTTTAGCCATAATTAACTGTGATTGCAAGGTATCCGCTCCTTGCATTTTAGCTAAAAATTTTTCACTCTCTTTCCCTTTTAGTATCATAACTTGTTTATCGTACCAAGATATAAACACCTTATTATCCTTTGATACTCTATAGGAAAAACATTCTTCCTTAAGTCTGTTGCCCTTATCTATATTATCCAACTATTTTCCCCCTAAATAAATTTAAGTCCAAACATAAAGAAGCTTCCCTGTTGTTTGTTGTTTGAACCCATCCTATACCTATTCTACAAATATCCTTAAATTCCTTCTTTTCCCAGGAAATAAATTTCGACAAAAGCAAAAAAGCATCCAATCTTTAAATTGAATGCTTATCCTATTAATTATCTGGGACACAACTCCTGTCCCTTATATAAATATCTTTACAGCCCTATCTAATATCCCTGTTAAGTAGGCTAATACTATTCCATAATTAGTTATAGCTACATTTTGATCCTCACATATCTGTATCCTGCTAAGCATGCTCCTTTTATTTAACATACAGGAACCACAGTGAAGAACTAAGTCAAAGCTTTCCAAATCATTGGGGAAATCTTCTCCCATTTTGAAATGAAAATCAATTTCTTTTCCTATATGCTTAGTCAATAGATTTGGAATCTTGACTCTTCCAATATCTTCATGAGAAGTGTTGTGAGAGCAGCTTTCCATTATTAGAATCTTTGGTTTATCCTTTTCTTTCAAGCTCTCAATTTTAGCTACACCATCTAAGAAGGTATTTAAATCTCCCTTCTGCCTTGCCATCAATATGGAAAAGCTTGTTAGATTAATATTCTTTGCTACTATTTTATCTACTTCTTTAAATACTTGTGAATCTGTGATTACCAGATCTATGTCCTTTATATCCTCTATTGCTGAGTATAGCTCAGTGTCTCTGACTACATAGGACTTTATTCCATGGTCTAGTGCATCTCTAAGTAATTGTACTTGTGGCAAAATAAGTCTTCCCTTTGGTGCTTCTGCATCTATAGGTACAACCATTACTACTTTTCCACCGTAAGGAATTATATCACCTATCAAAGTCTCTTCAAATGCTTCTTCTTCAAGATTATGTATCAACTCTTCCTTTAAGGCATCTATAGTATCCTCTTCTCTTGAAGATACGAATATTACATTTTTCCATCTTTTTTCTTTTTCTATCTTTTCCATAATCTCCTGCAATTTCTCTTTTGAGACCATATCAATTTTGTTGATAACTGTAATATATGGTATCTGTTTTCTTTCTAGTTCTTGAGCAAACTCCTCATAGAAGATTTCATCCATATTATCTAATGACATTACATATATGGCATAATCTGCCTTGTCCATAGTTTTCAAAGTTTTCTCTACTCTCAAATCTCCTAGCTGCCCATCATCGTCTAAGCCTCCAGTATCTATAAATACTACAGGTCCAAAGGGAATTAACTCTACTGCTTTAGATACTGGGTCTGTTGTAGTGCCTTTAATATCCGATACTAAGGATACATCTTGTCCGATGATTGCATTCATAATGGATGATTTGCCTGCATTTCTCTTTCCATAGAATACTATATGTTTTCTGTTTCCTTTAGGTGTATTGTTCATATATACTCTCCTTAATTACAAGTATAGGTCCCTTTCCCCATCTTTAATCTTTTCTATTTTTTCTAGGACTAATTTTTTTATATCTTCTCTTTCAATCTTCGGAATTTCTCTTTCTATAAGTGCACTTACAGTTTCTTGAAGCCCTTTATCACCATAATCAAGGGAATACTCTAGCAAAGTCATAAGAGCATTTGGTCCACATACATTTTGTATCTGACCGGATTTAGCTAATTGCATAAATCTATCACCAGTTCTTCCCATTCTGTAGCAAGCTGTACAATATGAAGGTACATGTCCACTATCTATCAGCTCCTTGATTACTTCAAAAGGCTTTCTATTATCGGATACTTCAAATTGGGATAAACTCTCTTCCCCTTCTTTATATCCTCCTACACCCGTACAAGAGCCAGCACTTACTTGAGATACTCCATATTCAATTACTTCTTTTCTCATTTCATGACTTTCCCTGGTAGATAGAATTATACCCGTAAAAGGAACCGCTAAGCGGATAATGGCAACTATTTTTTTGAACTCATCATCTGTTAATAAGTGTGGAAATAGACTTAAATCCATACCCTTAGCTTTTTTTATTCTTGGCACAGAAATAGTATGGAAACCTACTCCATATTGTTTTTCCAAATATTCATTATGAAGCATTAAGCTCAATACTTCAAATTTATAATCATATAGACCAAATAAAACTCCACCACCTACATCGTCTATACCACCTTCCATTGCTCTATTGAAAGCAGTTAAATGGTAATCATAGCTTGCCTTTGGTCCACTTATATGCATTTTTTCATATGTCGGTTTATGATAGGTTTCTTGAAACAAAATATAAGTACCTATACCAGCTTCTTTTAGTTTCTTGTAGTTATCTACTGTTGTTGATGCTATATTTATATTAACTCTTCTAATTGCTCCATTATCATTGTGAGTATCATACACAACCTTTATTGCTTCTAATATATAATCTATATCACAGTTTTTAGGGTCTTCTCCTGCCTCTAGTGCTAATCTCTTGTGACCCATTTTTTCCAATATCTTTACTTCTTCTTGTATTTCTTCCCTAGTTAGTTTCCTTCTACAGAAATCATTATTTAAATTATATCCGCAGTAGGCACAGTTATTTACACAGTAATCACTTAAATAAAGAGGTGCAAATATTACAATCCTATTGCCATAGATTTGCCTTTTTATTTCTCCTGCTATTTTAAATATTTCTTTTAAATCTTCTTCCTCATTTGCTTGGAGCAAAATAGATATGTCCTTGTGAGATAATCCTCTCTTCAGTTTTGCTCTCTCTAATACTTCTCTAATATCTTCATTTGTAGCATTTTTTCCTTCTTCTAATAAATTATAAATGTAATTATGATCAATCATTGCCTTTCCCTCCATTTTATATGGTCTCCTCTAGACATGTCTACGGAAAATCCTGAGGATACTATTCTATTCTCTATGCAGAGTCTGCATTCAGCTGCTTCATCACCAGTACATATCTTGCCATCATATAGGGAATATTTTTCCCTTACATTTGTAGGTGATAGATTTGGCATGACTACATTTCCTCCTGCTTTTATGCCCTGCTCTCTACCAAGGGGATCTATTGTGCCTAAGGCAGTAGTTGCAGGTAATAGGGAATATGGTAATAGTAATCTCAGTAGAGCAATCATTGTAGTGGTATCTTCAACTGTTCCCCCTTGATCATCCCTATATACGGTATCCTTGTGAGGAATAAAAGGGCCAATTCCTATCATTTCAGGGTCTAATTCTTTTAAAAATACAAGATCCATTGCTAAATCTGCTTTGGTCTGTGAAGGTATCCCTACCATAAATCCAGCCCCTATTTGATATCCAATCTTTTTAAGATTCCAAAGGCATTCTATTCTATTTTCATAGCTTGAATTAGTATGTATCTTTTCAAAAAGCTCTTGACTTGCTGTTTCATGTCTTAGTAAATATCTATCTGCACCTGCCTTATAATATCTTTCATAGGATGCATATGGTTTTTCTCCTATGGAAAGAGTTATAGCAGTATCTGGATATTTAGATTTTATTGCAGTAATCATCTCTACTATTATATCATCAGTATAATAAGGGTCTTCTCCACCTTGTAATACAAAGGTTCTATAGCCAAGCTTGTAGCCCATTTCACAGCAATATAGGATATCCTCTAAGCTCAGTCTATATCTATCTACATTTTTATTTCCAGCACTAATCCCACAATATTTGCATCTTTTATTACAATAGTTTGTAAATTCAATTAAACCTCTCATAAAAACCTTATCTCCGTAGGTCTTCATTCTAGTGTCATGGGCTTTCTCTATGAGATATTTTTTATGAGATTCATCTATATTCTCCAAAATATACACTAGATCTTCATAGTCTAAATTATTTGTCTCATATAACTTATCTATTAGTCTTTTTATCTTCATTGAACTAACCTCTTCTTAAGTTATTTGGAATACTATAATTGGCAATACAGAAGAAACTTCCATACTGCCAATCCTTTAAGTCTATACCCAAAAGGTACCTATTCAATTAAAATATTTTAATTATAAATTAGGCTTTAGATTCTTCCTTTTTGTGTACATGCAATAAATCATGTCTATCCTTTAACATTCCTTCAAATAAGGATGTAACTAAAGGATTCTCTTCAGAACTCTTAATATGAGATCTTCTATCTAATTTGTATAATCCCATTGATCTATTAGCCCTCATTTCCGCATCCTTGATTAAGGATACTGGTTGACCTCCACCGCTTACACAGCCACCTGGGCAAGCCATTACTTCTACAAAATGATAGTTCTTTTCTCCTGCTTTTATTTGCTTCACTAGTTCAGCTGCACTTTGTAATCCGTGTACCACAGCTAATCTTACTTCAGTTCCGTCAACATCAAACGCAGCTTCTTTAATGTTTTTCAATCCCCTTACTTCTTTAAATAATACATCCTTTACATTATGATTTGGTTTATCCTTTAGAAGTCTTGTAACTACTGCTTCTGTTACTCCACCAGTTGAACCAAATATAACTCCAGAACCACTTGCCAATCCAAATGGCATATTAAAGGATTCATCTTGCAATTGATCAAATATAATTCCAGCTTCCTTTATTAAAAGAGCTAATTCTTGAGTTGTAATAACTACATCAACTTCTCTAATACCATCATGCTCAAATTCTTCTCTAGCTGCTTCAGCTTTCTTAGCAGTACAAGGCATTACTGAAATAACCACAGTTTCTTTTCCATCTTCTTTATCCTTAGCCTTGAAATATTCCTTTAATACAGATCCAAACATTTGTTGAGGTGATTTACATGTTGAAATATTACCTACTATTTCTGGGAATCTATTTTCTGCAAATTTTACCCATCCTGGACAGCATGAAGTAAATAGTGGAAGATCCCTTCCTTCTGTAAGTTTTTCAACGAATTCATTACCTTCTTCTATAACTGTCATATCTGCTCCAAAGGAAGTATCATAGACTTCATCTACACCTAAAAGCTTAAGGGCAGCAACTATTTTTCCTACAGTTATCTCTCCTGAACTCATACCAAACTCTTCTCCTAAGGCAACTCTTACTGCTGGAGCAACCTGTGCTACTACTCTCTTTGATTTGTCATGAACTAAATTCCATACTTTATCGTTTTCATTCTTGATTATTATAGCTCCTGTTGGACAAACAACTCTACATTGACCACAGTTCACACAATTTACCTCTGCAATATCTCTGTCAAAGGCTGGTGAAACTGTCATGTTTGAACCCCTATGTGCAAAGCTCAAAGCTCCTACTCCTTGTACCTCTTCACATACTCTTACACAGTCTCCACAAAGTATACATTTGTTTGGATTTCTAACTATACTTAAGCTTGAAGTATCTATTGGAAGCTTCTCAGTCAGCTCTTCAAATCTAATTTCTTTTATTCCAAATCGTATAGCCAATTGTTGGAGATCACATCTTCCTGTTCTATCACATGCTGTACAATCTCTATCATGTTCAGCTAATAATAGCTCAAGGATTGTTTTTCTATATTTTCTTAGTTTTGGAGTATTTGTATATATCTCCATCCCATTCTTTGGTAATTGGGAACAAGATGCAAAGGTATTTCCACGAGTATCTTCAACTATACACATTCTACAAGCACCATAAATACTTAACTCTGAATGATAGCAGAATGTTGGTAAATCAATTCCTGCTTTTCTAACTACTTCTAATACATTCTTTTCATTATCATATTCTACTCTTCTACCATCTATTATCATAGTACCTTTCATAGTTTAAGCCTCCTTTATGGCTGCGAATGCACAAGACTCAATACAAGCACCGCATTTGATACATTTATTTTGATCTATTTTATATATTTCTTTTATCTTACCGTCAATAGCTCCTACTGGACAAATTCTACTACATTTACTACAACCTCTACAAAGCTCTGGGTTAATTTCTATTAGCTTTAGACCTTGGCAAGTTTTTGCAGGACATCTCTTGTCCACTACATGAGTTAAATATTCGTCTCTAAAATACTTCAATGAACTAACTACTGGGTTTGCAGCTGTCTTACCTAGTCCACATAAGGCAGTATCTGTAATTGTGTCAGCCAGTTCTTCAAGTAGTTCTAGATCTTCTACTTTTCCTTTTCCTTCTACAATCTTCTCAAGTATCTTAAGCATTCTCTTAGTACCTTCTCTACAAGGAACGCATTTTCCACATGACTCATTTTGAGTGAAATTCATAAAGAATCTTGCAACTTCTACCATACATGTATCTTCATCCATTATTACCATTCCACCAGAACCTATCATAGCTCCTGCCTCTGTTAATGAATCGAAGTCTAATGGCATATCTAAATGTTCTTCTGTTAAACATCCACCAGAAGGTCCACCTATTTGAACAGCCTTAAATTTCTTATCATCAATTATTCCTCCACCTATGTTGAATATAACTTCTCTTAATGTAGTACCCATTGGTACTTCAATAAGTCCTGTATTTTTAACATTTCCTGTTAAAGCAAAAGCCTTAGTACCTGGGCTGTTTTTAGTACCATAGGATTTATACCATTCTGAACCATTCATGATTATATGTCTAACATTTGCAAAAGTTTCAACATTGTTTAAAACTGTAGGTTTTCTCCAAAGTCCTTCTTCTACAGTTCTCTTTGCCTTTACTCTAGGCATTCCTCTTTCCCCTTCAATAGATGCAATAAGAGCACTACCTTCGCCACATACGAAAGCACCTGCACCTTGATTAACATGAAGATCAAAGCTCAAACTTGTGCCTAAAATATTCTTACCTAATAATCCAACTTCTCTTGCTTGTTCTATAGCATTATTTAATCTTGCTACAGCTAATGGATATTCTGCTCTAACATATATATATCCCTCAGAAGCTCCTGTTGCATAGGCTGCAATAGCCATTCCTTCAATAATATTATGTGGGTCTCCTTCCATTAGAGATCTATCCATAAATGCGCCTGGGTCTCCCTCATCACCATTACAGATTACATATTTAATATCAGATGGATAAGAAAGTACTTGAGCCCATTTTGCACCAGTTGGATATCCTCCGCCTCCTCTTCCTCTAAGGCTTGAATCGGATACCTCTTTACAAACTTCCTCAGGTTTCATTTCAGAAAGTGCCTTAGCAAGGGCTTGGTATCCACCAAAAGCTATGTATTCTTGAATTGATTCTGCATCTATATGTCCACAGTGTTCTAGTACAACTCTTGTTTGAGATTTGTAAAATGGTATTTCTTCTTGCATATGAAAAA
This sequence comes from Tissierella sp., assembly GCF_031460495.1. Classification (NCBI taxonomy): domain Bacteria; kingdom Bacillati; phylum Bacillota; class Tissierellia; order Tissierellales; family Tissierellaceae; genus Tissierella; species Tissierella sp. The sequence continues at coordinate 329,859 of NZ_JAVKTS010000003.1, forward strand.
CCTTATCTCCTGATTTATACATAAGTCTTTCAACAGGCTTTCCTTCAACTAAAGTTGAATTCACGATTTCTTCGCAATCCTCAACCTTTACTTTTAAATATAAAAATTTATCTGGCTCTATTCTAACTAATGGACCAGCTTCACAAAATCCATGACATCCAGATTTCTTGATTCCAATTCCATCACTCTCTTCATATAATTCAACATTAGCTAATATACCTTTTTCTTCTATAAGTCTTTTTATTTCATCATAAACTTCTAATGATCCTCCAGCAACACAACCTGTTCCACCACAGACCAATACTTGCTTAGTTTGTTTATCTAAGGAATTCTTATATCTTTTGGAAATATCTAAAAGTTCTTGAACACTATTAATTTTCATCTATGCTTCCTCCCTTAATGTATTTAGGAGCTCAACTGTAGTTTCAGGAGTCATTTTCCCATAAACCTTATCATTAATATTTAATACAGGTGCAAGTCCACATGCTCCAAGACATGAAACAGTTTCAATAGTGAAAGATAAATCATCAGTAGTATGCTTCTTTTCATTAAGTCCTAATTCTTTGTACAAAGCATTAAGTATAGGTATGGATTTTCTAACATGACATGCAGTACCATCACAAATTTTAATAACATATTTACCCTTTGGTTCCAATGAGAAGTTCTCATAAAATGTTGCAATACCATAGATTTTAGAAGGACTAATATCCATCTCTCCAGCTATGTACTCTAATGCTTCCTCTGGTAAATACCTGTACTTTCCTTGAATTTCTTGTAAAACGGTAATAATTGAAGATTGATTTCCTCCAAATTTTTCAATAATTGGATCAATTATGTCTCTCATTTCTGCAGTAATCATAAAAATACCTCCTATGCTTTGTATTATTTGTGAATAATTTAACCCTTATTTGCATAAATAATATATGCATTTTTTAAATCTTTACTGTATAACTCTAATCCTGTCAAAATCTGTTATTAAGTATATTGATAATATTATGTCTATTTTTATGATGTTTTTCCGTCGAATTGTAAGAATATTCCGAATGCAGAAAACTCCGTTATCATCTTATTCCAACAGATTCAGGATTTATCCCAGCAATTTATATTTTACCAAATTTTTAACAATAGTCAATATACTTGCCACATATATTTGTAACTTATTGAAACTTTTTTACACAAATATTTTTATAGAGACAATAAATCCATTAAATTCTCCTATACTTTATTGTTTTTATTTTAACAAGTCTTCTCAGTACTCCACTACTCTGATAAAATAAATACCCTAATGGATATTTATATCCATTAGGGTTTTCCTATGCTAAGGCCTGCTCTATATCATAAATTATATCTTTTACATTCTCTAATCCAACAGAAATTCTAACCATGCTTTCAGTTAATCCAAATTCAGCTAATCTTTCCCTTGGATATCCTCTATGAGTAATAGCTGCTGGAAGTTGTACTAAGGTCTCACAATCTCCTAGACTAACTGCTAGCTGGGCTAATTTCAAATTATCTACAAACCTACTTGCAGCTTCTAGCCCTCCTTTAACTTCAAAGCTTATCATTGCACCAAAGCCATTCATCTGCTCTTTTGCAATATTATGACCTTTGAAGTCTGCTAATCCAGGGTACATTACTGATTCAATCTTTGGATGCTTATTTAAGAAATTTGCTACTGCTATGGCATTTTCCTCATGCTGCCTCATCCTTACACCTAAGGTTTTTAATCCCCTAAGGAGTAGCCATGCATTAAATGGACTCATTACCCCTCCAAATTCACACATATATCCAAACTTCAAATGCTGAACATAATCCATATCCTTGGCTACTGCAACTCCTCCAACTACATCTCCATGACCACAGATATATTTTGTGGCACTATGTACTACTACATCTGCACCAAGGAGTAATGGGTTTTGAAAGTATGGTGAAGCGAAGGTATTATCTACTACTAGCTTAATATCCTTTTCCTTTGCAATATTTGAAACTTCCTTTATATCTATAATAGATAGGTCAGGATTTGATGGAGTTTCAAAATATATAATTTTAGTAGCATCATCTATACTATTTCTAAGCTCATCCAAATTAGTTAAATCAGCTATTTTATAATTAATATTATATTTAGGTAATAGCTCAGTGACTACACTATAGGATGAACCATATAAAGTCTTGTGGACTATAATGGTGTCATTTGGTTTTAGTAAAGAAAATATAACTGAACTGATAGCTGCCATACCTGAAGCAAAAGCTACAGCACCTACTCCATGTTCTAGTTCTGCCATTCTATTTTCAAATAACCTTAGAGTAGGGTTGTTTCCTCTTGTATATACATAATCATCAGATTCAAAAGACATTACCTTATTTGCATGTTCTATATTATCAAATACAAAAGTAGATGTCTGAAATATAGGTGGATTTAGAGCATTACTTGGATTTTTCCCATTGCTTCCTGAATGTATTGCTTTTGTATCAAATCCTGTCATTGCATGACCTCCATTTTAATTATTTAAAACGGCAAGATTTCTCTTACCGTTGTTATCTCTTTCCTTTGTCATAAATCTCTCCCAGAGCTCTTGGAGCACGATTAGATTTTGAGAAAAATATAAGCAATAATAATGTAAGCACATAGGGTAAGGTCATAATTAAATCTGAAAATGTGCTTGGCATTTTAAGAAGTTGCCCTAAAAAATATCCCCCCGCCCTTGCAAATCCAAATAAAAGACAAGCTCCAAATGTAGGAAGTATCTTCCAGTTCCCAAAAATCAGTGCTGCAATTGCAAGATATCCATATCCCATGTAAATTGCAGGAGAAAAATTGGTAGATATGGAATAGGCAAAGCAAATTCCTCCAAGTCCAGATAAAGCACCGGATACCAATACTGCCTTGGATTGAATTTTAGATACCTCAGCACCAGCTGCATCTACTGAATGGGGATTGTCTCCACAAGCTCTAAGCCTTAGACCGAATCTTGTTTTATTTAAAACATAAGCTGCAAATATGGCAATAATTAATATCACTATTTCAAAAGCATAAATATTTGTAAATGCTGCTCCTAAAAATGGAATTTCAGATAATCCTGGAATGGTAAAACGAATTGATGTACCAATCTGAAATTTGTCAGACATGGCTCCAAATACTATACTATTTATCTGAGTTGTAAGAAATACTGTTAGGGCCATGGCAAGAATGTTAATTACTACACCGCTAATTACTTGATTGGCCTTAAAACGAATACATAACAAAGCATGTAATACGGAAAACAACATCCCACCTACCATGGATAATAATAGAGCTAGGTAGAATAATTTTTGTATAGGGATATTGAAAAAATGAGAAATCAGTACTGCTGATAGAGCACCAAAAAATGCACCAAATCCCTGCAATCCCTCAATAGCCAGATTAGTGATACCAGATCTTTCACTATAAATCCCACCAATTGCCATGATAAAAAGAGGCAATGCAAAGGATAATCCATCTATAATAAGTGTATCCATTATTCTAACTCCTTTCCTGCTCTAAATTCTAATTTATCCTTCCTACTTCTAATTTTAAACTGTATATACGCACCACATGCACTAAATAGCAAAATTAAACCTGTGATTACTGATGCAATTTCCTGTCTTACTCCTGCTATGGAACTCATATAAGTACTGCCCTTATCAATTATAGATACAATGAATGAAGATGCAATGATTCCATAGGGATTAGCATTTCCCAGTAATGCAACTGCTATGGAGTCAAAGCCCATACTTGGTAATACCTTAGGTTGTATGGAGGCATAATATCCTAGATAATAAGTAACTCCTGCTAAGCCAGCAAATGCTCCAGATAATACCATAGTTATTATCATGGTTTTCCCAACATTTATTCCAGCATATTTAGCTCCCTTTGGATTCGCACCTACTGCTTTTATTTCAAAACCAATCCGTGACTTATCTAGAAATATCTTTAGAACAATAGCTAGGATAATAGCAATGACAAAACCAATAGAAATATCCATCTTTAGTCCAGATAATTGGACATTAACTAATGTTAATCTGGCTGCTTCATTAATATATTTAGATTGTCTAGATACTGGATCTATATAATAGGAGTGAATAAAAAAGCTTAGTACATATTGGACAATATAATTAAACATAATTGAGGATACTACTTCATTTATATTAAACTTATATTTCAATAAACCAATAATCCCTCCAAGGGCTGAGCCTGCTAAAATACCGATGATTAAAACAAGAGGTTTTGCCATTATGGAACTTAATCCGCTATAACCAACGATTATGGTGGCAAAATATCCAGATAAAAGCATTTGTCCAGATACACCTATGTTAAATAATCCTCCTTTTAGGGCTATAGCAACAGCTAATGATGCAAAGATCATAGGTGTCATGAAATTAAGTAGAGTAAGAAAGTCTGTTAGCATACTCTTGTATCCTGCATAAGATGGCTTTGGTAGAATTCCAGCTCCTTGTAGAAGGTTGTAAAATGCGCCTAGAGGATTTTTCCCAAGAAATATAATTATGATTGAAGCTGTAATAAAGCTTAAGAGAATTAAGAAAGCTGGTATGGTTAGATGTTGCCATTTTTCATTGCCTAATAGCTTCAACATAATTTTACTTAAAAAGTTTCTTTTAGTTTTATCTTCATTGAACTTACTCATGCTATGACCCCCATCATAAATTCGCCCACTTCCTTGGTTGTTAGCGTTTCAGCAGGTGCAATCTTTTGTATCTCTCCATTATATATAACACCTATGGTATCAGCAATATTCATGATCTCATCTAATTCTAAAGAAATAAGAAGAATTGCTTTACCCTTATCTCTCTCTTCCAGAATCATCTTTTGTATATTTTCAATAGCTCCAATATCTAATCCCCTTGTTGGTTGAACAAAGATCATAAGAGGAGAGCCCAGTTCAATTTCTCTTCCAATAATTGCTTTCTGTTGATTACCACCACTCATTTGACGAACCTGAGTTTTTATTCCTTGACTACTTCGTATATCATACTTTTCTATAAGTTTTTCTCCATATTCATTGATTACATTCTTGTTTAATATGCCATTTTCACAAAAAGGCTTTTTATAATAATCTTTTAGTGCAATATTTTGTGCTAAGTTAAAATCTAATATCAATCCGTAAGATTGCCTATCTTCTGGTATATATGATATCCCTTCTAGGGTTCTCTTTCTAATACTATATCGACTAATATCTACTCCATTTAAAAGAATTCTACCACTTGATATATCTGTTAGTCCTCCAATAGCATCTGCTATTTCTACTTGCCCATTGCCTGAAACCCCAGCAATTGCAAAGACCTCACCAGCATGTATCTTAAATGAAACATCCTTGACTAGATGAAAATTATCTTGATTCTTTACTGTAAGATTATCTACTTCTAATACTACTTCTCCAAATTTTGCAGGATTCTTTTCAGTTTCAAATGAAACATCTCTTCCTACCATAAGATTTGCCATTACTTTCGTTGATGTATCCTTTACATCTAGCACATCAACTAGTTTACCTTTTTGTAGAATCGCACATCTATCTGCTACTCTTTTGATTTCTTCCAACTTGTGAGTAATCAGAATGATTGTCTTTCCACCTTTACGAAGCTCCTCAATAATACCTAATAAAAAATCTATTTCCTGGGGAGTTAGTACTGCTGTTGGTTCATCAAATATTAAAATCTCTGCTTCTCTATATAGCATTTTTAGAATTTCCACTCTTTGTTGGAGAGATACATTTATATCTTCAATTTTCTTTGAAGGATCAACTTCTAATCCATATTTTTTTGAGAGTTCAGCAATATCTTTGCTTGCATCTTTAATGTTTACATATGGAAACAATCCAGCAAATTTTTTCATAGGCTCTATACCAAGTATAATGTTTTCTGTTATTGTATAATTTTGAACTAGCTTAAAATGTTGGTGAACCATCCCTATATTTAGCTTTGTTGCAAAATTAGGTGAGTCTATATTCACCTTTTCACCTCTGACCCAAATTTCACCTTCATCTGGTTCATACATACCAAATAGCATACTCATTAATGTAGACTTGCCTGCACCATTCTCTCCTAAGAGTGCATATATCTCACCCTTCTTAATTTGAATGGTAATGTCATCATTTGCAATTATTCCAGGAAATCTCTTTGTTATATGTTTCATTTCAACAATATACTCAGACATATTCATTCTCCTTAGTTGTATTAATTAAGTAATTTCATATGATTCTTTATAAGTGAAAAAAATATCACTTCCTACTGCTTTTCTCAATAGAAAGCGATATTTTTTCATAAAAATTATTTATATCTTATTGGTCTATTTACTACTATTATGGTAAGCCTGGGAATGAGTCAGAAGTAATTCCATTAAAGTTTGCAGCTGGAACAATTTTACCTTCTTTTAACAATCCATAAGCCTCATCTATCTTTGAGATAGTATCTGATGTTAATTGATGGCGTCCTTCTTTACTCACATATCCTGTTGAGTCAGTATCTGCTCTTAATAAAACATTATCACCTTTAAAAGAACCATCCTTTACTAAATTTAAAGCTCTTTCCACATTAATATTCATAACCTTTAATACCGATGTTAATATTATATTTTTATTTCCACTTGCACCATCATCGTATTGGTCAACATCACAACCTATTACTTTTACATCTGTTGAAGCTTCTTTTGCTGCGGTAAACACACCATTACCTGTTCCACCAGCTGCTACAAAAATAATATCGACACCTTCAGCTATCAAAGCATTGCCTAATACCTTACCTGTTGCTTCATCAGCAAAGGATCCAGCATAGTTCCCGCCAACATTGGCACCTGTAACATCTGTACCTGCATATGAAGGTAAACTCACATATTCAACATTTTTGTTATACAACGCATTTACATAGTTTACCCCAGACTCAAATCCATATTGATAGTTTACATTAGATGGGAATGCAATACCATTTACAACTGCAACTTTATTTGTTTTAGTCTCTAAAGCTGCTGCCATACCTGCTAAGAATCCACTTTCTTCTTCAGCAAAGGTCATAGCATATACATTGTCAAACAATTCCGCTTCACCTTGTTTCTCTGGAAAGGAGTCGATTAATACAAATTTCTTCGTAGGGTTTTCCAATGCTACTGCTGAAACACCAGCAAATTGGAATCCAGGTGTAACAATCACATCATAATCTGCTACAATATCAGCTACTGCTTGAACTGCTGCTGCTTGATCTCCAGTAGGTTCTTTTACTGCCTTTACAGTTGCTGAAGGGTTTGCTTCAATGAACTTTAATATACCATTGTAGTTATCTTCATTAAAAGATCCATCATCTACTCCAGAAGGACTACTAACGATAGCAATCTTTAACCCATCTCCTGCACCTTCTGGTGTTTTTGCTGAGTTAGAACATCCACTTACTACGATAGATACCAATACTACTAAGATTAATAACTTTGATAAAATGCTTTTCTTGTTTTTCATAATTCTTCCTCCTTTTTTATCTGTTAGTATATTTATTTGTTAAAACCTAAAACCTACTTTGAATTCCCGTGATTCAAATGCCTTTTCATAATCTTCTAATTCATATAAGTCGATAGGTGGAAATTGTATCAAACCTAGTTTTAGTAATTGCAATGCTGGTTCAAAGGGACCACATCTACTTCCTTTGATAGTAATCTCATTCACTACAAAATCACTCATATCTATTTCGACTTTTCCTGCATAAGTGGTTTTAATAACAATAGTTCCTTTTTTCCTAACTATTTTTTGTGCTGTTAATATGCCAGATGGAGAGCCAGAAGCATCTATAACTATTTCATAAGATTCTTCTGTATTTGTCCTTACCTTAGCAAAGGATTTAAATAAGTTTAATTTCTCTTCATGTTTACCAATTATAGTTAAATTAGCTCCTGTCAAAGACACTACTTGGGCGATCATATATGCAAGTCGTCCATCTCCAATGATTCCAACACTAGTAGAGGGCTTTATATGCACTTGCTCCAAAATCTCCAGTGCTGCTGCAAGAGGTTCTGTAAATATTGCGACTTCAGATGGTACTTCTTTAGGCACTATATGCAATAATTCATTTCTTATAGTTATATACTGGGCAAAACATCCATCTTTCCCCGAAATTCCTACTACCTTTCTATTTTCACAGTGAGTTGGTCGCCCGGTTTTGCAATAAATACAATGGCCACAATTTTCATTGATTTCACCAACAACACGGTGCCCGATTAAGGAAGGATCATCGGACTCTAGGACTTTTCCAACAAATTCATGACCTAGTATGCCTTTAAAATCAGGTCTATATCCTTTTAAAATTTCTTTATCTGTATTGCATATTGCACTGACAATAATTTCAACCAATGATTCTCCAGACTTAGGAGATGGTTTTGGATAGTTTTCCACATATTGAAGACTTTTATCATAGTATAAAGCTTTCATATGAACTCCTCACTTTACTATATTTAAAATATCTAGAGCTGAATAATTGAATTATTACAAGAGCAATTATCTTGGTCCAGCCCTTCTTTAAATACTTTGATAAATACATCTGTTATATTTTCTCTGTTTTTATCAACTGAACCCTGTATATCATGTATGGCTATTTCCCCACCAATACCTGTACACCAATTGGTTATAATACCTATAGCAGAATAACACATACCAAGTTCCTTTGCAAAAACTACTTCAGGGACTGAAGTCATCCCTACAACATCACCAATATTTTTATACATTTTTATCTCACTGGCTGTTTCAAATCTTGGACCTTCAGTACATATATATACAGCCTCTCCCTTAATATCTAAGCCTAATTCTTTAGAGAAAAGATAAAACTTCTCTCTCATATTTTTGCAATAAGGATCACTCATATCTACATGTTTTACTGGTTCGTCCCCTCCTTCAAAAAAAGTAACAGGTCTTGATTTTGTGAAGTCAAGGAAATCATTTATCACTACAACATCTCCAGGAGCATAGTTTTCATTGCAAGATCCTACTGCTGCTGTTGCGTAGATATATTTTACCCCATATTCTTTTAATGCCATCATATTCGCCTTATAATTTATTAGATGAGGCGGCTTAGAATGTTCTTTCCCATGTCTAGCTAAAAAAACTATTTCTTCTCCATCTATGTTTACTACATCCAATTCCACTTCACCATATTTTGTTTTAACCTTCTCTACTCTACTATTGTGACTAGTACCATATACGCCAGTCCCTCCAATTATTGCCTTCATCTTATCCCTCCTTTAACAAGTAGTCCTTCTTCAATAAGTTTAAAAATTGGTGCCTGGCACCAAAAACTAAACTTATTTTAGTTTCATTATGTTCTCTTTATAAGGAGCTCTTATAATGCCCTTTTCTGTAATTATTCCAGTGATATTTTCCCAAGGTGTTACATCAAAGGCTGGATTAAATACATCTATACCCTCTGGGGCAGTTCTAACTCCATCTATATGAGTCACTTCAGATTTATCTCTTTCTTCTATTTCAATATCTTTTCCTGTCTCGATATCAAAATCTATTGTTGTAGTAGGTGCAACAATATAAAAAGGAACATTATAAGCTTTAGCTACTACGGACAACATAAATGTACCTATTTTATTTGCAGTATCTCCATTGGAGGCTATTCTATCCGCTCCCACTAAAATTACATCTATCTTTCCATCTCTTATTAATGTAGCCGCTACATTATCAGCTATTAACTTTGATGGTATTTCTTCCTGTACCAACTCCCATGCAGTTAGTCTACCGCCTTGTAACCTTGGTCTTGTTTCATCAGCATAAACAAATATATTCTTTCCAGTATAGTGAGCTTCCCTCACAACTCCAAGGGCAGTACCGTATCCTACTGTTGCTAAAGCACCAGTATTACAATGGGTTAAAATAGTTGCCCCTTCCTTAATTACTTCATTACCATGCTTTGCCATGGTTTTGTTGGTTTCAATATCCTCTTCAAATATCTTATCTGCTTCTTCTCTTATCTTTTTATAAATATCTACTGTAGATGATGATTTATTTTCCTCTATAAGCTTTCTCATTTTTCCGATAGCCCACATTAAGTTTACAGCTGTCGGTCTTGAGTTGTTCAATATATCTAAAGCTTCATCCATTTTTGAAAAGAAATTTTCCTTTTCTTCACCTAAGAATTCTTTAGCTGCTAAAACCACCCCATATGCAGCTGTTGCACCTATAGCTGGTGCTCCTCTAACAACCATATCCTTTATTGCAAAATCAACATCTCTAAAATCCTTACATTGAAATATTTCGTATATTGTAGGTAACTTTCTTTGGTCTATTAAATACAATATATCATCCTTAAATTCAATAGTTTTTATCTCTTTCATCTTCTTCCTCCTTGGTTTATTTATACTAAAGTAATTAAGTAATCCTATTTACCTTTAATTTAAATATTTCAGAATCAAAATAATCAAATGAGTATAAAATTGGATGTCCTTCTTTATCATAATGTAGCTGATGTAGCAATATGAAAAGTTTGTTCTTAGGAACCTTTAAGCGTTCAATCATTTCTTCCGTAGGTAAAGTTGGTATTATTTCAGTAGTTGCATAATCCATGACAATTCCAAACTTTTCTTTAATGTAAGAAAATACAGATTCTGAATCAATATTATCTAAACTTTCATTGTTTACTAACTTTTTAGGAATAGTATCTACTAAATAGGCTGCAGCTTTACCATTGGCAGTTCTAATTCTTTTTAAAGTAATAATCTTATCGTTAGCTTCAAGTCTTAATTTTTTTACCATATCCTTAGTTGGATATCCTTCTTCAACACCAACCCATGTGGTACCTGGTTGATATCCAAAGCTTTGGATAATTTCTGTGATACTTTCCAGTTTTTCTAGTCCAGATTCAATTTGAATTGGTCTCTTGTTTATAAAAGTTCCTTTTCCTTTTATCTTATATATTATCTTGTCCTGTTCTAGTAGGGCCAAAGCCTCTCTAACTGTATATCTACTTACACCTAATATATCCATAAATGTATTTTCAGATGGTAAGATTTCATCTGCTTGGAGCTCTTCATTCTCGATAAACTTTAATATTTCATGCTTTGTTTTAGAGCTTAAGGAAATAGATTTAATCATTGTTTTTTAACTTGCCCATAAGTTTTAAATTTTTCAAGCATTAGAAGCATCTCTTCCTCTGGAAGAATCACAGGCTCTCCAATAGCCTTTGTTCTATAGTATAGCTCTGCACAATATTCAATTTCCTCTGTAATATTAAAGGCATTTGCAAGATCCTTTGCTCCAGCTAAAAGCCCATGGTTAGCTAATAATACTGCATATCTATCTTTCATAGCTTCATATGCATTTTCAGCTAATTCCTTAGTTCCATAAGTTGCATATTTGGCACATCTAACATCTAGACCTGCTAATGCAAGCATATAATGCACAGGTGGTAATGACCAGTTTAAACATGCAAGAGTTGTTGCGTACATAGTATGGGTATGAATTATAGCATCAATATCTTCCCTATTAGCATAAAATATTCTATGCATTTCATATTCAGATGAAGGATCTTTAGCACCATCAACTTTGTTGCCATGAATATCAAGTACTACCACATCTTCAGGTTTTATTTCAAAATAATCTATCCCTGAAGGTGATATACACATTAGACCTTTCTCTCTATTATAAATACTTAAATTCCCACCAGTTCCTTTAGTAAGGCTTGATGTAACAAGCTTTTTCCCATATTCAACAATTTGCTCTCTCTCTTCTTGCATTAACATTGAACCAGCTCCTGACTTAATATTTTATATAATATTTAACTTGTCTGACATCTATGATTAAATAATAGCACTCGGCAAATTTTCTGTCAATATTAGAATTGTTAAAGTTGAACTAATTTTGTAACTTCTTTGTTACACAAACTTGCCTTTTTCGTTATATAATATGCTTAATAGAAAGGAGAGTATTTATGTCGCAAAAACAAATAACACTTATAGTGCTAATAATATGTTTGTCTATCCTTACAATAGGCTGCTCAACAAAAGAAATTTTACCAACTACCTTAAGCCCAGAGCAATCCATTAAGGAAATTATTGTATCTAAGGGTTCTAACTATGATTTTTTAGCTGATCAAGCCTATGTAAATCATATCAATACCTTAATTAACAGCCTTGTAAATGACCAACAATCTGAAACTCCTCCATATGCTGTAGGAAATCTTGATGAAGATAATATTCCAGAACTAGCAATATTTAGAAACAGAGATCCTAATAATATGGATGATGAAGGAAGTTTAGAAATATATAAATTTACCCAAGAAAAATACAGTCTAATAGATAGTATTTCAATGAACTACGATAATGGCAACGAACATATTATTATAGGAAAGATATCTGAGGATCAAAACGGATTGTTTCTAAATAATAGTGTAGGTGCTCATTCAGGCATAACATATGGATTTATATTAAAAGACAGTAAGCTTGAAAGTATTTTTAATGAAAATAAAATTTCACTGATATCTGTATATGCTGGTAATGAAATAACTGATGTTGATAATGATGGGATTTTAGAATTTAGTATATATTCTGTTGACCCAGAAACTGAAGATACTAGCTTTGCAGGCTCAGATAAAATGACTCTTTGGTATAAATGGGATGGTAAAGATTCTGCTACTTTAGTAAAAGTTGAAAGGAAGGATTATTCCTCTGAAAAGTCTAATGAAGAAATTTTAAATCAAGGAAAAGAATTAATTGAAAACAATTTCTCTGAAGCATTACAATATATAAATGAACATAAGAATGAATTATCTAAGTACGACAATACTGAACTTCTAATGGAATATATTTCCAAATTGGATGAAATATCATTTGATAGAAGTGTAGAAATAGAGAATTTATTCATTAAGTATCAAAATGGTGAGAATTTTGATTATTTATTTAAGAAATATGAATTATCTATAGCCAAATTAAATAGCTTAGAATATCTAAGTAGAGAAAAAGTCTTAAAAGATGAAGAAGAGTTAAAGAAGCATCTCATAGATCATATAAATCTAGGGTATAAGCTAGATACTTCAGAAGGACTTTATTATTATTTAATAGATAATCAAAAATTTGTAGATAGCTTTGGTGAGAATATAACTAATGAATATAATGATTATCTCAAAATATTAGCACTAGATACTAATGAGCCTTACATGAATGATGGAAGCCTTATGATATCTATGGAGAGTCTAGCTGAAAGAATTTTATTAGTTGAAAGCTTTAAAATGATTTATCCATACTCCAATCTACTGCCTAAGGTTAATGAAATATATCAATGGTATATATATACTTATTTCTATGGAGATAACCATGTTCCTAATTACGATTACGACTCTTTTGTGATGAAAGATGAAATCTTACAGGAGTATGCAAATACCATAGAAAAATATGAATATACTAATTTTGCAGATATAATTAGAAGTTTTATGGAATGGCTAAAGCAAAATAATAATATAATGAATGATGATATTCGGGTAAAACTAGATGAAAGATTAAATTAATCACAAAATCCTCCCATCATAATATTATGTACTATGTAATATTATAACAAGGGGGGATTTTTTTGTTGTCAAGGAAAGAATTTATTCAAATTTCACTAGAAACAAACTTATTTTTTCAAAGAATAATGAAGGAGCATCTGTTTTTTATAGAAACTAGCCTGCTACCAATCAATAAAGCCGATATAGCCGAGGCTAATATACTAAAGAAATCATTTGAAGATCTATTATCAGAAACTGTTATATTTGGTAATTGTGCAGTAAGGAATGAAGTTTTGCAGTCAAATGAGATTGTGACACCTTTAACTCTAGGAGCAGAGAAAAAATCTTCAGAATTAACCGGTGCTTCTATTAATATGGAGATTACTGAAGCTGAACTTAATTTGAGATCAGATCCTAATTTTAATTATACAGAATGGCTAGAAGATAAAATATGCAACATAAATATGAGATCAATGAACTTATTAGAAGAAGTCATTGAATTCAAAAAGAAACTTCTTAGAATGGAGTTAGAATGTCAAATATTTACAAACCTTTACCCTCTTTTAATAGAGCATATTCTTCGCGAGGCTGAATTATATATGTCCATATTAAATAGTCTACAAAACAGAATGTTACCAGATAGAAGCGTATGTGATGATATGAACTTTTGGAATGTTAGAATGAAGGAACATGCAGAGTTTATTGATGGTCTCCTCGATCCTACTGAAGAAGCTTTGAAGGAAACAGCAGAAGAATTGGCAGAAAGATTCGAAAAGATATTAGAAAAAGGATGTAATAAAAATAACGAAAAAGAAATCAGAGTTAAAAGTCTAAAAGCAGCAGAAGATATAATGGCTTTCAAGAAAGCAGGCACAGAAGGCCTACTAGAATGTAAAATCAAATCAATTATCATCCCTCTTTTAGGAGATCATGTCCTAAGAGAAGCAAATCATTATATAAGAATATTGAAAGAGATGAGAATCTGATAGGTTATCCTATCAGATTTTTATTTATATATATTCAAATTAAAGAAGAGCTTCTAAAGAAGCATTAATGTAGCTCTTCTTGAAACTCATAACGGAAAGTTTATTAAACAAAAGAAAAAAAGTATAACTTTCCTATTCGTTATAAGATATAATAAGCTTATTAACTGATGGGAGTAGATAAGATGAGAAATATTAAGATGAATTTACAATTTGATGGTAGTAGATATGCTGGATGGCAGAGGTTAGGTGATAAAGAAAATACTATACAAGCTAAACTAGAAGAATTACTTAAAAAAATGACCTCAGAAGAAATAAATGTAATCGGATGCTCTAGGACTGATAAAGGCGTCCATGGAAAATCCTTAGTATGCAATTTTCACACTAAGTCTAGTATGACAATAGAAGAAATGGAAGATTATATAAATCGCTATCTACCTGATGATATAGTGGCTTATGATCTGGAAGAAGTAGATGAAAGATTCCACTCTAGATATAATGCAAAATCCAAGTTTTATAGATATACTATTGATAATAATAAATATCAAGATGTATTCACTAGAAAATTCACTACTCATATAGCAGATAATCTAAACCTTGAGTATATGCAAGAAGCTGCTAATTATTTAGTGGGAACTTTTGATTTTGCAGCTTTTACTACTACTAAATCAAAGAAGAAGGATGCAATAAGGACTATAACTAGGATCAATATTTCAAGAGATGGCAAGTATATTTATATCGACTATGAAGGGGATGGCTTTCTTCACAATATGATTAGGATAATCACTGGTACTTTAATTAGGGTAGGAAAAAAAGAAATAAACCCTAGATATGTAATAAATATTTTGGAAGCTAAAGATCGTAGTATTGCAGGTCCAATGGCTGATCCTAAGGGACTTTGCTTAATAGAGGTTATTTATTGATTTTCCATATGATATAATCAAAGCAAATATACTTTTCAATAAATTAAAAGGAGAGGATTTTGTGATTTATAGAAATGCTACATTAAAAGACATTCCTGCTATTTCTAAATTACAGGAACAATATCATATATCCACTATTAGTGAAGAGGATAAAGCCGATGGATTTGTCACAACCTTATTTACAGAAAGTCAGTTTAAGGATTTAATTGAAAAAGAAAATGGACTTGCAATAGCCTGTGATGGAGATAGGGTTGTAGCTTATGCAATGGCAGGATCTTGGGACTATTGGTCAGCATGGCCGCTTTTCCAACATATGATAAAGGATTTGCCTAATACAAAGTACTTAGATCAAGTTCTTTCCACAGAAAACTCCTATCAATATGGACCTATTTGTATTCACAAGGACTATAGAGGTACTGAAGTTCTGCCAAATATCTTTGAGTTCTCTAGAGCTCAAATGAGTAAAAGATATCCCATAATGATTACTTTTATCAACCAAATCAATCCTAGATCCTACCATTCTCATACTAAAAAGCTAGGGCTTGATTTAATTAAGACCTTTGAATTCAACAATAATCAATATTATGAATTAGGATATGATATGTCTAAAAAGACTAAGGGATCTAGTATATAATTAAAAGAAACAAGACTATGTTTTTGGATGCAAAAACATAGTCTTTTCTTTCAATTAATTCAGGCAAACTTTCTGGTCAATATAGTACTGAGCTTGTGAATTCCATAGTTTACTATAAAGTTCTTGATTCTCAAGTAATTCTTCGTGAGTTCCTCTTTCCTTTATCTCACCTTCATCGAATACAATTATATCATTGCAAAATCTACAACTACTCATACGGTGAGAGATATATAAAGTTGTTTTATCCTCTACTAAATTATCAAACCTTTGGTAAATATCAAATTCACTCAATGGATCAAGGGCAGCTGTAGGCTCATCTAGGATTACCACTGGAGCATTTTTGTAAAGGGCACGAGCTATGGAAATCTTTTGTTTCTCCCCTCCACTATGTTTACCTGATGAATCCTCATTAAATAGCCTTTTAACATCTAGCTTATCATCAGAAACACCTTCAAGCAATTTCTCCCCACGAATAAATTCTTCGGATAAGCCTGCTCTTACAAGGGAGTCATTTACTAGTTCTTCATCATACATAGTACTACAAGATACATTCTCCTTAATATTATCACCATATAGACCGAAATCCTGAAATACTACAGAGAACAAGCCTAAATAATCATGATAATCATATTTCCTAATGTCAACCCCATTAAGTTTAATTGTCCCACTGGTAGGTTCATAGAGACGAATTAATAGCTTAATAAATGTAGTTTTCCCCGCACCATTAGGCCCTACTATGGCCATTTTGTCATGGAGATTCAATTTGCAATTAATGTTCTTGAGGACATAATTCTCTTGATTAGGATAGCGAAAGCTCACATCTTCAAACTCAAATTCATACTCATTATCACTTCGCTTTTCAACAGGAATTTTTCCCGTTTCAAATCTATTTGGTAAATCCATATACTGGACTATTTCCTTGAAATAAACCATAAGCTTAGCTAACTCTTGATAAGCAGTTACAAAGCTGATAACAGAAGTATTCATCTTAACAATAGCTTGACTATACTGTACAAGATAGCCTAAGGAAATAGCATTGGCAAAGACCTTAAGACTTGTCAAAAGATATGCTAAAGTCGTCACAGCTCCACTGGCACCTGAATTAGCTGCAGACTGTATTACCCAGTATTTGCCTTCCTTTGTATAGCTTGAAGCAATTTTATCCGCTGCTGCTTTAACCATACTATTGATACTATCTTCCATGGCATAGCTTTGAATCACCTTTGTCTTTTCTTCATCTCCAAGCAATCTCCAAGCATAGCTTGCCATTTTTTCTGCTTGAAGCTTATCTTTGAAAAGCTTGAATACCACCTCATTACAAAATTTGATTATATATGCTAAAACTCCACTGGTCAATGCACTGAATACAAGAATTATCATAATGGAAACTAAAGGATTTGTTGCAATAGCAATCCATCCCTCTGCATCTCCTACAGCCAAGCAAAGACGAATGACTAGTATAGAGGCGAAAGCAAAAGAGATAAAAGCCTGAATACTCTGTTCCAGTTGATTTAAAACAGTATAATAATTG
The DNA here is from genome assembly GCF_031460495.1 of Tissierella sp. Classification (NCBI taxonomy): domain Bacteria; kingdom Bacillati; phylum Bacillota; class Tissierellia; order Tissierellales; family Tissierellaceae; genus Tissierella; species Tissierella sp. The sequence continues at coordinate 347,415 of NZ_JAVKTS010000003.1, forward strand.
CCTTGATAGCGTAAAGATGTAATTGCATTGACAAAATCTGTCATGGTTTTTCCATCTTCTACTGTTTCATAATCAATTTCCAAAGGTTTCATATGAATCAAAGCATCAACCTTAATTTGTACACTTCTTGCATGTTTTAAATATCCATTCTTAATAAACTCAAAAATTAAATTTGCCAATGCTGTTGAAATAATCATGATAAGAATCCATATCATACTTCTCCTATACTCACCCTTCAGCATGGAATCTAAAATTGGAGCGCTTAAGACAATTGAAATATAAGGAATTAAGGCACCCATGATACTATTTAGAAGGAGTAAGGGGATCAAGGAATGATCTAATGGATAAAATCGTCTAATCAATGAATATACCTCTCTTAGAGTTTGTTTTGTTTTTAATTTATCCATATTCTAAGCCTCCTTTTGATAATAGTGAGCTTGAGCACTAAACATTCTTCTATAAGGGCCCTCTAAAGACATCAATTGCTGATGGCTTCCATCTTGAACTATCTTACCCTTCTCCATAAAAACCACTCGATTACAGAATTGTGTTGAACTCAATCTATGAGAAATAAAAATTGATGTTTTATTCTTAGTTAGATTTCCATATTGCTCATATAAGTGTGCCTCTGCAATTGGATCAAGGGCTGCTGTTGGTTCATCAAGAATCAAAATTGGAGCATCCTTGTAAAGTGCCTTGGCTAACATGAGTTTTTGCTGCTGTCCACCTGAAAGACTAATCCCATTTTCATCAATATAGGTGGTTAAATTAGTTTCATATCCCTTTTCCAATTGTTGGATGGTATCTAGCAAACCAGCATCTGTAATTACTTTGGTCAATCGGTTCTTGTCAATTTTTTCAGGAACAAGGGATGTAATATTTTCTCCGATACTGTTTGCAAAGATTTCTACATCTTGAAAAACTAGACTTGTCGCTGAAAATACTTCTTTTGGATTGACTTGACTAATATCTACTCCATTAATAAGTATCCTCCCTTTTTGAGGACGATATAGACCACTTATCAATTTGATTAATGTTGTTTTCCCTGCTCCGTTAGCCCCTACAATTGCTAGTTTTTGCCCTTCTTCAATTATAAGATTCAAATCTTCAAAGATTTTTTCTTCACCATAAGCAAAGTCTACATCTTGCAATTCAACCCGATATCCATCTTGCTGAGGAATATGACATGGATAATCTTCTTCAGCTGGAACTTCCCTTTCAATATAGTTTCTGTAATTATCCGTAATGATATTATTCTGTAGCAATTCCACCGTCGACTGGAATATCTGATTAATGTAGCTACTGATGGTTGATATAATACCTAAGTATAAAACAAATTCACTGACACTTATTAACTTGTTAGATATCTGGTACAAGAGAAATCCATAGCAAATTACATCCCTTATTACACCCATGATTATTGAAACCACTGATGAATGTCTTTGATTATCATATCTCTTACATCTTATTTCATATATTTGACGATGTAAGCTTTCAAATTTACTCCTAAACCATTTTTGCATATTATATAACCTGACATCTTTGCCAAGCTTTGTATCCAAACATTTCTGCTCCGTATTAAATCTACGATAGAAAAGAGCTTTTTCATCATCTTGAATGGACATATCCCATTTATGATTCCTATAATCTCTGATTAGTCTAATAGAAGATGCTAACACCATTGTCACTGCTAACAAGGGATGAAGTTTAGCAGATATGACTGCAAAGATTATGACTAGAATAGTATTAACTATGACACTAAATAGATTGTTAGAGAATCCTTCTGGTCCAAAATCATTTCCTGATAATATAGCCTCCTTGGCTTTTTCAGTAGCAACTTTACCTTGATGGCTACTAATATACTCATAGGATAATTCCAATGATTTTCTCATGAAATATGGAGTCTCATTAATTCTCATAATGAATAGATCATTGGTCAGTTTACCCCCTAAGTAACCTCCAATAATGTTTAGCAAAATATATACTCCCATTATACTTAATATATATAGAATTGCTGTATATCCCCTTGTTTCCATTTCAAATACATAGACTACTAAACTAGGTATAGCAATGGAAAATAACGGGATCAATATCTTAAATAATAGTGTAATAGATGTAAATATGCCAACTCCCTTTCCAAATTCTCTTTTCCACATTTTCCAAACAAATCTTATATTTTTGCCCAATGTAGACATCTCATCACCTCCTATGTAAATATTAGCATAGAACATTATAGAAAAATAAAAACTAACGCCAATTGTTAGTTTTTATTCGTTAATTGATGGGTATAGTGATTTCACTGGCAAAAATTCCTGGTTCATTTTGTAAATTCAAATAACCATCATATTTATCAACTAATAAAGAAACCCTTTTAATCCCAAAACCGTGTTCTCCTCGTTTGGAAGAAATATAATTCCTTTGATTAAAATTTAATTCCTCTCTAGCACTATTTTGTATGGAGAGATAGAATTGTGACTTAATTATTTCAGAATATATTCTAATAAATCGTTTTCCTTCTGCTATCTCTCTACAAGCTTCAATAGAATTATCCAAAAGATTTCCCACTATAACACAAAGATCAATATCATTAATAGATAATTCTTCAGGTAATATTGCCTTACAATTAACTCTAATCTTATTTTGATTCATCATAGTAACTTTACTATTGAGAACAGCGTCCATCATTAGATTTCCAGATTTTATCATCATATCCACCGAATCAAGATCTGTTTGAAGCTGACTAAAATAGTCATCAAGGCTACTAAGCTCATTCATTGCTAAATATGCCTTCATTGTCTGAATATGATTATGATAATCGTGTCTCCATCCTCTCATCTGAAGGTACACATTCTTAATCTCCTGGTATTGCTCATTGATGAGATTTCTTTGAAATCTATCATAACTAAACTGAAATCTTTTTTCTAAGGAATTTCTACTTTGGTCCAAGATTATCATAATTAACATTGTAAGAAGATTTGATATTAATGAAGCAGGTAGAAGCAGAATTAGTACACTAATTATTCCCAAAAGAAAGGCTGATTTCAAGGTTATAGATAAAATTCCCCAGAGTAAAACCATAAGAAATACACCGTTAGAAAGCCATGATACTGGTAAAAAGGAAAAAGAAAAATACAAAATTCCTAAGGGCACAAACCATTTGATTTCTGTATGAAAGGAATTTTCATCGTAAAAAACCAAATATACAAATAAAATCAGTATTTGTATTAGCCTAGTTATCCATATATAAGGTATAAGGATACATGCTAACATCAACAATAGACCGATTAAATATTGTAGAAATCCTTTATCTAGTACAGTTTTGCTAAGAAAAAAATATAATAATCCACTTAATACAATAATTTCTATCAAGATAATTGTCCCGTTCATATATGCTTCCCTCTCTGATTTCTAAGAAAAGCTTGCATTAGAGGCTCCCATTGTCCTCTAGCAATTGACAATAGCTTTCCATCATCCATCTCACACTCTTTCTTCAATATCTTTCTAATCCGATTTAAATTAACCAAAGAACAACGATGAATTCTTTGGAATAAATCAGAGTCCAAAGTTTCTTCCCATTCATACATCTTTTGATTGGTTAAGTATGTAGCTTCTGTTGTGACAACTTCTGTTTTGTGGTCGCAACTTTCAATATAAAGAATCTTTGATGGACTTATGGCTTCAACGGCTTCTTGTGTTTTAATTAGGATATTCTTTTCTTGGAAGTTGACCTTTCTTTCGATTCGCTTCATCAATTCCTTAAGGTTGTTTAAATCAATAGGCTTTAATATATATCCAATGGCCTCTACTTCATAGCCTTGAAAAACATAATCTTTTTCACCTGTAATAAAGGCAATAGGAATATCTGGATTAGTTTCTCGAATTTTTGCAGCTAGTTGAACTCCATTCATCTTTGGCATTTCAATATCTAATAGCAATGCATCAAAGACTCTATCCTCCAATGAAAACAAAAAAGATTGAGAGTCTCCAAATATTTCATATTCATATTTCTTTTCTTCGTCAATATCCCGCAAACCCTCAGTAATAATTTTTTGATGGAGAATATTATCTTCTACAATTGCTATCTTCATATTTAAACTCCTTCCCAAGTATATTCTAAATACTTGTAGTAGACTTAGTTATTATTTATTATATCAATAACATTAGTATTTTTCATCTAAGAAGTACATTAAAAATGATTTAGATTCCTCCCTCCATAATAGCATAATATGGAATATCCTTCTATGTAATTCCCATTAAGCTAAATAAGACTTGCTATTGATTGTCTTTTTGAGGTATATTTATGACAGAAAATTAATACTAAATTAACTAAATATATAAATTATAGAGGTGAAACATGAGAACTTTATTAAAGAATGGCAAAATTTATATTGAAAAAAATACTTTTGTAGAAGCACTTCTTATTGAAGATGGAATAATAAAGAAATATGGGACTAATGAAGAACTATCTCTACTTGATGCTGATGAAATTGTTGACCTTGAAGGAAAAACTGTATTACCTGGTCTAAATGATAGTCATCTTCATTTGGCTGGCATTGGAAGTGCCATGTCATCCTGTAATTTGACTCCTGCCAGATCAATTGATGATCTAATTAGAATTGGAAGAGAATTCATTGAAGATAATCCAGGTTTAACAGCTATGTTTGGTGGAGGATGGAATCAAGACTACTTCACATCAGGTGAAAAGAGAATGCCAACTAGATTTGATCTAGATAAAATCTCTACTGAAATACCTATAGTTTTTTCTAGGGTATGTGGACATATGGCAACTGGTAACACAAAGGCTTTAGAGTTGTTGAAAATAGATGAGAATACCACTATTGATGGTGGAGAAATTGAGCTAGATACCAATGGCAAACCCACTGGCTTAGTCAATGAAAATGCAGTTGGATTTTTAAAGTCTGTTATTCCAAATAAAACTAAAAAAGACATAGAAGATGAATTTCTTAAAGCAGCTGACTATGCAATTAGCTTAGGTATAACATCTGTACAGTCATGTGATATAAGGAGTAAAGATCCTAGCTTAATGTTTGATTTAATCCGAGATATTTACAAAAATGAAAAAACCAAATTAAGATTTGGTCATCAGTTTAACTTCCAAGATATAAGTGGTTTAAGAGATTATCTTAATACTGAGTTTGTAACTGGTCAATATGATGAAAAATTCTTGTCCAAAGGAGCCCTAAAACTATTTATAGATGGTTCCCTTGGGGCAAGAACAGCATTAATGCTTAATGACTACAAAGATGCTCCCGGTACTAAAGGTGTTGAAGTCTTGACTCTTGAGCAATTAGATAATATCTGTAGCCTAGCCGCAGAAAATGGAATAAAGATTGTCACCCATGCAATTGGAGATGGGGCTATTGAAATGATAATAAATGCTTATGAGAAGCTTATGGTTAATGGTGAAAACCCTTTAAGACATGGAATAGTTCACTGCCAAATAACAAGCATGGAGCTACTGGAAAGAATAGCAAGATTAAATATCCCAGTAATGTATCAACCTATATTCCTAGACTATGATTTAAATATAGTAGAAGATAGAGTTGGAAAAGAACTAGCTTCGACCTCTTATGCTTTCAATACCCTATATAAATTAGGAACAGCAATAAGCTTGAGTACTGATGCACCTGTTGAGGACTGTAACCCATGGCATAATTTATACTGTGCTGTAACTAGAATGGGATTAGATGGTAAACCTGAAGGTGGATTCTATCCAAATGAAAAAATGGATTTACAAGATGCTATTGATTGCTACACCTATGGAAGTGCATATAATGAGTTTAAAGAAGATTTTAAAGGAAGATTAAAACCTGGCTTCGTTGCAGATTTAATAGTACTTGATAGGGATATATTTACTATAAACCCTGAAGAGATAAAAGATATAGTCGTAGAAAGAACTATGATTGATGGTGTTTTTATAGAGAGATAATATGAATGAAGAAATGCGACAGCGAGAACCGTCTCCGCTGTCGCATTTCAATCTATTTCTTAACTTATATATTGTTTTGCTTGTATATTGTACATATTGGCATATAGTCCATCTCGCTCAATTAATTCCTTGTGATTACCTTCCTCTAGAATCTCCCCTTTATCCAATACAATAATTCGATCAGCAATTCTCGTACTGGAAAGTCTATGGGATATAAAAATGGATGTCTTTCCATCTGTAAGTTTGATCAAATTCTCAAATACTTCTTCTTCACTTTTGGGGTCTAGGGCAGCAGTAGGCTCATCTAAAATAACAATACCTCCATCTCTAGCAAGGGCTCTCGAAATAGCAATTTTTTGTTCTTGTCCACCAGATAGAACTAATCCCTTATTATCAAAAGTCTTTGTCAAATAACTTTTAAGTCCTTTTGACTGATTATCTATCCATGATTTTATCCCTGTTTCCTCTAATTTCTCCCAAACCGTTTCAGTTTCTTTTACAGTGATTAATCTTTCTTCTTTTCCTAAAATGTTTTCATCAAGCTTAATTGGTAATAGTTTGAAATCTTGAAATACAATTGATAACTGTTTTTTATATTCTTCAATTGGCAAGTCATGAATATCTATTCCATTAATAAGTATTCTTCCTTTTTGTGGTTTGTATAATCTACATAGTAGCTTTATTATTGTAGTCTTACCAGCACCATTTTTACCAACAATGGCTAGGGTCTCTCCGGGATATATCTGAAAGTTTACATTCTTTAATATATCTTCCTCAGCAGTCGGATATTTAAAGGTAATATCTTCAAATGTTAGAGATACTGGCCTATCTATGGCGTTATTAAACTTTTCTCCTTCTTTACCTGTTTCTTCAATATTTAAAAATTCATAATATGGATCTAAATTAAAGCTTAGAGTAACTAAATTAGTATACGCCTGAATCAAGCTATTGAATGACCTACTTAATTGATTGCTGGCACTATAGAGCATAGTAAATGTACCTACCGTGATTCTAGCAGCAAATAAACTAAGTCCTAATATAATAAATGTAAGAGTTAATTGAATTTGTACAATAGATTGGGCTAATCCATTCCAAAGCCCGTGCTTTGTAAAGTATTCGTGATTAATACTGAGAATCTTATCCATTGTATCTTCTGCTTTTTTAATAAAAAATTTGTCACCTTTATATATCCTTAGATCCTTTGCAAAACGGAAATCGGTTGCTACTGAACAAAGATATCGAAAGGCTCGGTTTTCAGGAATCCCCCTCTTCGCATTATCTATATCTAGTTCTTTAATCTTACTAAAACAAGGAATTGTAATTATATTGCATAATAAAATAAGCAGTATCAGTCTCCAATCATTTTTTATCAATATACCTAATACAGTTATGATTGTAATTAATGATGCACCTAAGATGGAAATATTATCTGTAAAACCAATTATATTATAGGTTCCTTGCTTACCTCTTTCTAATAAATCTAAGTTGGATTTTTTCTCACTATCCTGCAAGTCTATATTTGTTGCTTTCATCCCTAATTTCTTAACTGAATCCAATGCTAAAGTATTATTATAAATATTTAAATGGTTTCTGCAAATAGAAATAACCAATTGAAACAGGAAGTTTCCTATAGCTAATCCTCCTATATATAATAACAAGATATTAATTCGTTTTGACTCCAACAGTTCATCTAAAATATATTTAGGCAATATAATGTTAATTAAAGGAGATAATCCCTGGAAAATTGCAAGTGTAAATATCAATGGTAACATGTATTTATAATCTCTAGACATTTCCTTGAGAAACTGTGGTAAAGATTTCAATTTAGTTTTCATATAGAACCTCCTTACCTTGTTCAGATTCTTTATAGTACTTTGCTTGAATATCAAATAAAGCTTTATACTCCCCTTCTAATTCCAGTAATTCATCATGAGTCCCTAATTCTATGATTTTACCATCCTTTAAGTAAGCTACCCTATCACAGAATTTTGTACTGGCTAATCTATGAGAGATATACAGACTAGTTTTCCCTTTGCTAAGTGAGTCATATTGTTGATACAATGCTGCTTCTGCCAAGGGATCCAATGCTGCAGTCGGCTCATCTAACATTAAAAATCTGCTGTTCTTATAAAGTGCTCTAGCCAAGTATAGCTTTTGCCTTTGACCTCCTGATATATCTAACCCCTCATCATCAAGGATTCTTAATAGAACTGTATCTATTCCCCTAGATAAACTAGCCATTGTTTGTTCAATTTCAGAATCATTGATTGCCTTATTAAGCCTGTCTTCATCAACTATTTCTTCCAAAGCAATATTGTCCTTAATAGAAAATGGAAACACCATAGCATCTTGGAAAACTACTCCAAGCATATCTCTGTAAATATCTTCTGGTATTTGGTTTATATCTATGCCATTTAGATAAATAGTTCCTGAAGTTGGTTTATAGAATTTACATAGTAGTTTGATTAATGTGCTCTTACCTGATCCATTTTCTCCAACAAGAGCCATCTTTTCCCCAGATTTTATCCTTAAACTTAAATTATCCAAGACATTTTTCTCTGCCTTTGGATATCTAAAACTAACATCAACAATATCTATTGTAACTGAATCACTACTTATTGCATTATCTATGTAGTTTATATCTACATTATCTTTTAATACTGATTTTTCTTCTTCCATTAGATTGATAAAATGAGAAAATCTATTGCTCTCTTTACGAATATCTGATACTTGCTTCATGGATTCTTGTAATATTACCACTAGAGAGATGGTTCCTGTGGTATAAAGAAAGAACTGTGAAGTATCAATTTGATTATTTAATAATAATCTAGAAATATAACTAAATAACACTACATCTCTTAAGATATTTAAAATAGCAACAGCTATATCCATTTGAATGTATTTCTTGCTTACTGATTGTGAAATAGTCATAAATTGGTTTATAAGTCTATTACAATAACTCTCAAGTACATCTATTAGGGAATAAATCCTAATATCCTTTCCATAGCTTGGATCAGTCATGATATTTGTAGTCTGATAGTATTGTCTTTGATAATCTCCCATTTGATCCCAAGTTGATTCCTCCAATGAAGCTGCCTTTGAATTGAAATAAAAGGAACCTAATACTAGTAAAAATAGTAATATCATAATCCATAAGGACAATCTAGACATTAATCCTAGGAAACCAATAGAAGCAAATATATTCCCAAATAGACTTAACATAATAAGGATTATTCCACCAGCTCCTTGCATAGGGCTTCTTACCGATATATCTCCTAGTTCAATCTTTGTCAATTGATCAGGATTAAGGGTATTTTCATAGGGCATAGTCAAAGAATATTTCATTAAATCACGAATCAAATTGTAGCGAACATTATTCATCCTCATTCTATAATTGCCCCTTAGATATGAAGTTCCCATAGAACATATAACTGCTAGTATCCCACCTACTATAACCCATCCTATCATCCTAGATGAATCTCCCATAGATATTAAGGATATGACCTTTGCTGGTACTACAACCCATATAAATGGATAGATTGAAGAAAGAAAAGTATAAATAATCATTATGGGTATCATAAAAAAATCATATTCCCTTATCTTTTTAAATAAAAAACTAATAGTTTTGAACATAAACAATCCCCCTTTCACCATTAGTATAACATAGTGGTAAGGGGGATTAGTTTCATATTTTTAGCGAAATTGACCTTCTAATTCTACATGTTAGCCATGTGTCTGGTCTTTATTTTGGAAAATAACTCTTCTAATTCTAATGCATCTTTATAAAATCTGTTTTTAATATATGCTTCTTTTAAAGAATCTTTATGAAAATTCATAAATCCATATCGACCTTCTTTTGAAAACCTATTCATTAAGGATTCCAATAATGGAATATATTCTTTTGACTTCTCTGGGTTTCCACCTACTTGTAATTTGGTTACTTCTAATATTTCAATCATCTCATCATAATAAAATTTACTGAATTTATCCCAAATTTCAGATTCATTGTTTTTTTCTTTATAGTCTTTAGCGTATTCTTCCATCTTATGTACCCATTGATTGGCTTCTTCTATATTACCGACTTTACTCTCTAGTACAGCCCATTTATGATAGGAGTTAAAATTAGCTTTGTAAGATTTATCTAGGTATTCCCTTGCCTTCTTATAATCTCCTAGAGATATATAAGTAGCCCCTATATTATAATACATAGATTCTAGTTCTTTGGTCCAATTAGTGTTTTTAAGAAGGTTCATGGACTTTTGATATTCCCCAATCATAGCTTCTTCCATATTATAGCAAGAATAAATTCCACCTAGTAGTAAATATACTTGAGACAATGCCCATGTATTTCCTTCATCTAAAGCAAAGTTAATAGCCATGGTAGATAAACTGTTGACTATACTATATTCCCCGAAGTTCCAGTATATCCACATAAGTTCCAAAGTGGAAAAACTATTCTGTAATATCCTATGTGCCTTTATTCTCTTTTCTAAAGTTGTTTTCCTGTCTTCATACCTATGGATTAAATAATACCAACCTAATTGCTCTTGGTTCATAAAATCTGTACATTGGTCAAGGATGTTTAATACATCTTTATCCTTATATTCCATAACTCTTATTATCATCCAATCTAAAGCCAAAGGACTATAATTCAATCTATCATTTTCCTGCTCTAATATATTTAGAGATTCATGTTCAAATTTATAAACTGTTTGATAGAAATACTGCTTTATATAATAGCTCATATTTTCAATAAATTCTTCATCATTCTCATAGTCAATGTCTAGTTCATTGTATAGATCTACAAGCATATCAGGGTCTACTTTCTGCTTGCCTCTTTCTATTTTAGATAGGGTACTTACACTGCATATTCTACCAACCACTTCCTTAAGCTCCTTACCTTGTCGCAGTCTTTCTATCCTAAGCATTTGTCCTTCCATGTTGATTTTATTTCTATCCAAAGTTATCACCACCTATATCGATTATACCAGCTAAACTATTACTGTCCATATACCCAATATCTGATGAAACTCAATTACAAATTGATAGGACATTATCTACTTCCCTTTAGTTGCTGATCTTTCTATATTTAATTCCTATTAATATACTTAACTAACTATTTTATAATATGTTCTTGCTGTCAAAGTATAAATAATTATATAGAAGAATGCAAATACAATTATAGTCAATCCAGTATACAAAGCATATAAGCTCACATTTGTAAGATAAAATATTGATAGCATCTCAGTAACCACTTTAAATGCAAATGCTACATGAATAACAGAAGTAACTAGGGGTAAGAAAAATACTGTAAGCACTTGGCTTCTTATTGATTGTTTTATTTCCTTACGACTCATACCTACCTTTTGCATGATCTCAAATCTATCCTTATCATCGAAACCTTCAGCAATTTGTTTATAATATATGATCAAGACAGTTGCCATTATGAATAATATTCCTATGAATATTCCAAGGAAAAATAGTCCTCCATAAAGTGTATAAAAAGTCTCTTTATCTGATTCTGCACTTTTTACACCAGCATCTATATTAGCTTTGTCTATAGAGCTTCTTATTGAAGCAGCTAATTCTATCTCAGAACTACTATCAGTCTCTACATCAAAACCATAATAGTAATTAAGTTCAGGTGCATCACTATCTCCTTCGAGATGACTATAAGTCTTATTTATAGTAGCTAAACTATCTACAACTATATAATGACTGTCAGAAAGATGTGCCATATCATCAGTAGCCATATTAAAGGAATCAAGCTTTTCCTTTATATTTAATTCAAAGCCATTTAGGTCCATTACATCTCCAGATATCTCCCCTTTAGCTGTATAAACCAATACTTCTCCTTCTTCTAAGGATACACCCTTCCCCTCTAATCTATTATAATCATCTTGAGTTAATAGGATTAATAATGATAAGTTTTTCATGGAAAAGGACTCTTTATCCTGTACCATAAAACTAGAACCCTTCTGATTTGTCATAAAACTAATAGAAGAAAATTTAGTTACATTTTCACTAGAAACATTGGCTTTCATTGTACTCTCTGCCACTAAATCATCTAGTTTCTCAACCACTTCCTCTGAATAACTTGCATTTATTTCAATATTCCTTGGATACCTGGTTCTAAGTAAATCATCTACTCCTACATATAAAGATACTGTTGTAGAAAGTGTGATAATAACAGCAGTAGATAAAATACAAATATTTGCAAGGCCTGCTGCATTCTGCTTCATACGATAAATCATACCTGAAACAGAAATAAAATGATTTGTTTGATAGTAATAGTTTTTATTCTTCCTAAGGGATTTTAATAAAGCAATACTCCCAGCCTTAAACAAAAAGTTAGTACCTATTATTACAAATATTACGGCAATAAAAAACTTATTTATTGCAGCTATTGGTGAGTCTGCCGTAAGAGCTAAATAATATCCAATCCCTAGACTTACAATCCCAATAATAGTAGAAAACCATTTGGTCTTTGGTTCCCTTTCTCCTACATTGCCACCCTTTAATAATTCAATAGGTTTAGACAAATGCACTTGCAATACATTGTAGATTAGATTGAATAAAAATATAGCACTAAATAGTATTATAGTAGCTACAAGAGCAATTAATGGGATTTCAAACCCAAATACCACATCGAACTTAATTAATTTAAGAAGCAGTAATGCTAGTAGTTTACTCAAAAGAATTCCACCTAAAATACCACTAATTAAACTAATTATAGAGATATAGAGGGTTTCATATAGCATGATTTTCCCAATATGTCTCTTCTCCATACCCAATATATTAAATAGTCCAAACTCTTTTTTTCTCTGCTTTATCAAAAAACTATTGGTATAATACAGAAAGAAAAAAGAGAATATGCCTACTATTATAGTTCCTAATAACATCATATATCTTAGGGTTCCACTATCACTTAAATATCCTAAGTCTTTTACAACCACTAAATAGCACATATTATAAAACATGATTATGGTGCCAATACAAGTTAGTAAATAAGGTATATAGGCTCTGGAGTTCTTTTTAATGTTATTAAGTGCAAGTTTAGGATAAAAAAATTTATTCATCTCTTGCACCGCCTGTAGCTATTAAAGTGAGGGTATCTGAAATCTTCTGATACATCTCTTCATTGCTTTGTGAAGCTTTGTAAAGTTGGTGAAAGGCCTCCCCATCCCTTATAAACAATACTCTCTTGGCATTAGAAGCAGCCTTGGTACTATGTGTTACCATGAGTATTGTCTGACCTTCATTGTTTATTTCTGAAAATATCTTTAATAGTCCTTCCGATGATCTAGAATCTAGGGCTCCAGTAGGTTCATCTGCCAGTATAATCTCAGGATCTGTAATTAAGGCTCTTGCTATGGCTGTTCTTTGCTTTTGCCCTCCTGATACTTCATATGGGAACTTACTTAAGATGTCCTCTATTTCCAATCTCTTTGCTATAGGTGCAAGCTTCTTACTCATCTCATCATGGCTTTCTCCTTTTAGCACAAGTGGTAAAAAGATATTATCCTCAATAGAAAAAGTATCTAATAAGTTAAAATCCTGAAAAACAAAACCAAGATTGTCTCGTCTAAATGAAGAAATCTCTTTTTCATTAATAGACAATATACTCTTAGAGTTTAAGAGTACATCTCCACTGCTTGGTTTATCTAAGGATGCAAGGATATTAAGCAATGTTGTCTTACCGGACCCAGATTCACCCATTATAGCTATATATTCTCCTTCCTCTACTGAAAATGAAACATTTGTAAGTGCTTGAACAGAAGCTCCGCCAAAATGTGTTGTATATACTTTCTTTAAGTTTTTAACTTCTAAAAGTGGCATATCAATTCCTCCTAAAATTATCTTCCTGTTCATTATACAAGAAGAGAAAATGCCATGCCATTTATTTGGCTTACATTTCCTCTTCTAAGCTTACATTTTAGTAAGCTTAATCCGAAACATCTAATTTTGCTGTGTCCAGTCCAATCATTACCTTAGTTCCTTTATCAATTTTTGATTCTATTTTAATTGTATGCGATAACTTATCCAAGATCCCCTTGCACAAAAATAAGCCAATTCCTGTTGATTTCTTATGAGACCTGCCATTAAATCCAGTAAATCCTCTTTCAAAAATAAGAGGTATATCCTCTTCTTTAATACCTATTCCAGCATCTTCTATCACCAATGTATTAGATAATGCTTCATCCATATAGATAGATATTTCACCTGAATTTGTATATTTAAGAGCATTTGACAAGATCTGTTCTATAACGAAAACAAGCCACTTTTCATCCGTAAGAACAAATCTATTTAAATCATCATAATTCAGCCTTATCTTTTTACGAATAAATATTTTCGAATACTTCCTAACGGCCTGCTTAACTATTCCATCAAGTGAATATTTCATTATTTGCAAGTCTGAACTCATATGCTCCATTCTTAGGTACTGGAGTACCATTTCAACATACTGTTCAATTTTAAAAAGTTCTTCCAGCAAATCAATTGATAGATTGGATTTATTAGACTGTAATAAGAGCCTCATTGCAGCAATTGGTGTCTTTATTTGATGTGCCCAGATTGTATAATAATCCACCATCTCATTTATTGCAATATCTTTTTCGTTTATGTTCCTCAGCCTATCTTCAGCAATAGCCTGGATTAATTCTTCATATTCTCTATCTATTAGATTCTTTGATTTAGGAAATAAAAAATTATTTACTTTAAAACTATTTTTTATTTCCTCTAATTTTATGTATTTCTTATAGAATTTTCTAAAATCATATAAAGCTATTAACAGTAGAAAAGCACTGACTAAAACAAGGGCATAAAGTACAGCTTCTAAGGGTAAGGAGTATAAAAAGAAGACTACTAGAAGGATACATATTGATATGATAAAAACTCCTAATGTCTTAATCTTTAGTTTTAAGTAATTCAATAGGACAAACATAATATCTTTCATATCATTCCACCATATAGCCTAAGCCTTTCTTAGTCTTTATAAATTCATCAAGCCCTAATTCATGTAACTTTTTTCTTAATCTATTGATATTTACTGTAAGAGTATTATCATCAACATAATTATCATCTTCCCATAACCTTTGCATGATTTCATCACGACTTACAACACTTCCTACATCATCCATTAGTAATTGCAATATCCTATATTCATTTTTGGTCAGATCTATTTTTTCATCCTTATAACTTAATGTTGTATCACTAAGATTTAGTAATACACCCTTATGTTCTAATATATTAACTTGTCCTTGAAATGAATAGGTTCGTCTAAGTATTGCCCCTACTTTGGCATTTAGAACATTCAAGTCAAATGGCTTTGAAATAAAATCATCGCCACCCATATTCATAGCCATAACTATACTCATATTATCACTTGCAGAAGAAATGAATATTATAGGCACTTTTGATAGCTTGCGAATTTCTGTACACCAATGGAACCCATTATAATAAGGCAACATAACATCTAGCAATATCAAATGAGGCTCAAAGGATATTACTTGGGTGGTTATATCTTTAAAATCCGTAAGATATATAATCTCATAATTCCACCTACTCAAATAATCATTCATAGACTTTGCTATACTAATGTCATCTTCAATAATCATTATTTTATACATAATTATCCCTTCCTATAATTCATATCAGTGTATTTGGATCATGCCCATAATTTTCCTATATTTATTATATCACAATAGAATATTATGTCCCTAGAGAAATGATGAAATAGTATGGGATTATGGGAACAAAACGAATTGTTTTTGATTCTTTAGTAGTTTCAAATATTTCCACAACTTTTAAATCCATTTTATCTGTATGAATCTTTTCAATTGTCCCTTTAGTTTTATTTCTATCTATGATTTAATAATTCCTTCTAATAAACATATTTTAATGTCTCCTTTAATAAATATATCTAAGTGTAGCAAATAAGTAGATATTGTTATTAAAGGAGGAATTATTGTGGATGAAGAGAAATATCAACATAAACATCCAAAGATGGAAAATCCCATGGATAAAAATGGATTAGGAGATCCTATTCCTAGTAGAAATCAAAATATAGGAGATACTCCTGAATTAAAAACAGCTACAGGCTCCCAAGTAACAGATAATCAAGATACCATGACTGCAGGAAAGCGAGGTCCTGTGGCCTTGCAAGATATATGGTTTTTGGAAAAAATGGCTCATTTTGATCGTGAAGTTATACCTGAGCGCAGAATGCATGCAAAAGGTTCAGGGGCCTTTGGGACATTTACTGTGACCCATGATATCACTAAGTACACTAAAGCTAGTATATTTTCAAAAATTGGTAAGCAAACTAAAATGTTAGCTCGCTTCTCAACAGTTGCTGGTGAAAGAGGGGCAGCTGATGCAGAAAGAGATATTCGTGGATTTGCTTTAAAATTTTATACTGATGAAGGTAACTGGGATATGGTAGGAAATAATACTCCAGTATTTTTCTTTCGAGATCCTTTAAAATTTATCGATTTAAATCATGCAATCAAGAGAGATCCTCGCACTAATATGCGGAGTCCAAATACCAATTGGGATTTTTGGACTTCCTTACCAGAAGCACTTTTACAAGTTACAATTATTATGGGAGATAGAGGTATTCCATCTTCCTATAGGCGTATGCATGGATTTGGTTCTCACGCATATAGCTTTATTAATGAAGAAAATAAACGAGTATGGGTTAAGTTTCATTTTAGGTCTCAACAAGGTATATTAAACCTAACAGATCAAGAGGCAAAAAAAGTAGTGGGAATGGATAGAGAATCTCACCAAAGAGACCTTTACCAAGCTATTGAACAAAGGATGTATCCTAAGTGGAAAATGTATATACAAATTATGACTGAAGAACAAGCTGATGCTATGAAAAATAATCCTTTTGATTTAACCAAAATGTGGCTTAAAAAAGATTTCCCCCTTATACCCGTAGGAGAGTTTGAATTAAATAAAAATCCAGATAACTATTTTGCTGAAATAGAACAAGCAGCTTTTACTCCTGCTAACATAGTTCCTGGAATTAGTTTTTCCCCTGATCGTATGTTACAAGGAAGATTGTTTTCTTATGGAGATGCACATAGATATCGTTTAGGTGTAAATCACCATCAAATACCTGTCAATATGCCTAAAGCAGTTGAAAATCCACATAGTTTTCATCGTGATGGTCGAATGCGTGTAGATGGAAATCTAGGTAGTGAACTAAATTATGAACCAAATAGTTACGGAAATTGGATAGATCAACCAGAAGATAATCTTCCAAGACAAGAAGGTGGAGATGTTTATAGATATGACTTCCGAAGAGATGATTCTGATTACTTCACCCAACCAGGACTTTTATTCCGAGCTATGACAGAAGATCAAAAGCAAGTTCTCTTCTATAATACTGCAAGAAATATGGGAGACTCTACTCTTCAAATAAAGCATAGACACATATATAATTGTTACCAAGCAGACCCTGATTATGGTAAAGGTGTAGCAGAGGCAATGAATATTTCAATTAATGATGTCGATTTAAACTTGCCTATAGGCGATTCCCGCGAAAATCAAAGAAAGGCTAATAACTTACATCCAGAACTAAATATACCTACTACACCAGTAGATCCTGAAAGAGAAATTGATACAAATACAGAACCCTATATAATACCTGAATTTGATCCTTGGCTTTTATAATAGTAGAACTCTCCCGAAACATTAATTTAATCTTCGATTGTAAACAAATGTTCTTTCTTGTTGAATCCATATCCGAACATATGTTATAATTTAGTTAGAGAAAACAAATTAATGTTCAGGGGAGGAATTTATGTGGATAAGAAAAGTTTAACTTTAGAAGCAAAGGGTCAACAAATATCAATCATAGCATCTGAAAACCATAATGATTATATTAGCTTGACAGACATAGCAAAATATAAAAACTCTGACAGAACTGATATTGTTGTTTTAAACTGGTTGAGGAATAGAAATACAATTGAATTCTTGGGTGTATGGGAGCAAATGTATAATATCAACTTTAATCCCATCGAATTCGATTGGATTAAAAGTCAAGCTGGTTTAAATTCATTTGTCCTTACTCCAAAACAATGGATTGAAGGTACAAGTGCAATTGGCATTATCTCTAAAGCTGGTAGATATGGTGGAACTTATGCACATAATTCAGTAAAAGAAGTCTTGGAACCACTCTTTGGTTCCAAGACTTCTTTTACTACGCCAACCCTGACAAATAGGGTCATCACTCCCACTCAATGATTTCAAAAATATTTCGATTTAAAATGTGTATTTTTCAATATTTATGGTTTTAATATTATTTGATTTATTGGTGTTTATTTTGGTTATTGGAATTTTTAGTACTAAAATAGTACTATTTTAGTACTTTTGAATAATATCTTTATATTCTATTGTTAGCTTATTATAATAGTTTATAATAATAAAATGAAAATGATTTATATTCATATTTATAATTAAGATTTACTCTTAATCACATCATTATTTTAAGCAATAGTCACCATGTATAGGAGTTCTATGTTCATTAGTCCATCCCTTCTTGTGATAACTACAATCTTTTGAAGGATGCTCATATGTGTTATCCTTACCGTAGCTATAAATTATCTTTCCTAATCTTGTGCTATCAGGGATATCATCATGCACATTACCTCTACAAGACCATGAATATTCTCCACCATGATGACTTGCTACTAAAATATCAATTCCCTTCAAATATTTATCCGGCATATAATCATATCTTTGATCACCAGAAACTAATATGTTAACTTCTTTATTCTCACTTGAATATAGTTTAAGTCTCATTGCCAAACCATTTTCATGCTTATGAGTAGGGATACGTTTACGATTATGCTTTGAATATTCATTAACAAAAACACATCCGAAACTTAACTGTATGGAAGAACTTATAATGCTAATACTACCACCACTAATTCTTATTTCCGCACATCTTTTTATAAACAACACCTCTCGGTCTTGATTAGGTATATACCAGTCACATTCAAAAGCTTTTGGAAATTCACATATGCCAAACCAATGATCTCTATGAATATGAGAAATTACGATAGATGGCTTCCGATTTACATCAACAGTCATAACCTTTGGTAAATTAAATCTATTCTTACCCTCACTTACACCAAAATCAAAGTATAAAAAGGGTTCATTGTCGATAGTAAGAGCTGTTGATAACCCTTGTCCAACATTATGGACAACAAAATTTATACCCTTTTTGTCCTCTCTATGTATATTATTTATTGATGAAGCAGGAATAATATAATAATTTATTGCATCTATAATAGTATTAAGTTTTTCTTCATTTACTATTTTAATACTTTTTATTCTAAACCCATCAATTAAATTATCATCATACCTCATAACAGTTCCATCTGGTGCTCTTAATCTATATACATCAGGAGCAACAAAAACACTTGTATATCTTTTATCCCTTTGATGATAACCCTTTATTAATACTAGCTTTGCATCTCTAATAGATTTGTACTTCTCTCGAATATTTTTCTCATTAATATATAAATCAAATATATCCATATAGAATGCTATAGAGAGCTTATTTATATCTAATTCATTATCAGAATGCTTCGGATATAAATCAAATTTACTATGATACTTTTTTATATAATTAACTGCTTGATCAGATAGTCGCTCCAATTCATTGAAATCTGTTGCATCAATAACCCCAAGGCTTATATTTTTCTCAGTTTCATCTCTATAAACAAAGGCGTAATACTCACTTTCCTTACGAACAAAAAAAGCTGTATTTTCTTGCCTTATTTCCTCCCAAATAGCATTCAACCCCTCACACCTACGAATTAAATATCTCCCAAACATACGAAGCTCTCTATTTCCCATATTTGAATAAAGTTTATACTCATAATAATCTTTTTCAACCCTGCAATCTTTGAGATTTTCCTCATAAAAACTTTTGATAGCTCCAATAATGTCTTCACTAAAGTCTAGTAAGTTAACCTCATTTCGTTTTTTTGTATTTTTTATATGATATCTATAGATAAATGCCATTAAGTTTTCCCCTCCTCTTATGTAACTTCTATGTTATTTCAAGATTACACTACAGAAAAACCACAACATCTAAATTTATCAATAAAAAACTCTTCATAGTTTTGTATTTTAGATTTATCAACAAAAACTGTAAGGTTTTTTCTAGCTCTAGAACAACCTACGTAGAAAAGTCTGTAAGCACTAAGCGTGCCATATGGGATAGTTTCTTTAAAACACTCCTTTGCATTTGTAACATTTTGCTTTACAAGATAGTTATTGTAAGGCTGACTACAAAGTCGGTTGAAAATTTCATTGCTTTTGAAATGTTCGAGCAGTTTATTACACATACCTACTAAATAAGCTTTATTTTTATCATGAGTATCCTTATTCATTTCACGTAGCTTAAATCCAAGATACTGAGTTACTTCATTGATACATTTTAAATACTCATAGTAAAACCGTTCTAATTCACCTAAAGAAAGATCCATATTACTCCAAAGCTCAAAAAACCTATACATATGAACCACAGGATTGCTTGTACTATCTTCTGCAATGAAGAAAACTGTATCATGACTTTCACCTTTAACACCATGTTGCGTAGATACATTTTGTGTTTTTAAAAAATTAACTACTGCTCTAAATTCGTTAATACCTACCCTTAAGACTGGTACATATTCTTCATTATATTTAAACTCATTAATGTAGTCGTTATTAAAAATTCCAGTCTGAAGCAAAGTATTAATTACCGAATCGATATCATGACGTTCTGTGGATTCAAGATATGCATTGACTATAACATCTAAAAGCCCTTTAATACGTGTCTTATCTTCATGTTTTGAAATTATGCAAATCTCTTTATCAAATAATTTAGCATTAGCTCTGAAAAGTTGAATGATACTGCCCAAGTTATTAGAAGCATAGTTATTAGAAATTTGATTTATAATAAATAAAAGCTTGAATAAAGGATCAGGATTTTCTGTTGTATCATCAGTCAACACATCAGTTGCTCCAGTTTGACTAACAAATGAGTATTTTTCCATATTCTTAACATTTCTATAAAGATTTCCCGCTCCAATTGTATCAAACTTCTTTTGATTTGGTAGAAAAAGAAGTAATGCCTCTGTATAGATTTCTTTCTCAATCTCAAGTCTTTCATTTATATTAGAGCAAATTAGAA
Source organism: Tissierella sp. (assembly GCF_031460495.1). Classification (NCBI taxonomy): domain Bacteria; kingdom Bacillati; phylum Bacillota; class Tissierellia; order Tissierellales; family Tissierellaceae; genus Tissierella; species Tissierella sp. The sequence goes on from NZ_JAVKTS010000003.1 coordinate 368,564, forward strand.
CTCGCGGTTGGTGGTCGGGCTCAATATCTGCATTCTTTTCCGAAGGTTGTTGCTTATAAGCGGAATCATTATATATGTTGTTAAGAATATCTATAATGATCGGAATTGATCTGTGATTAGTTGATAGAGATATATCATGATTAAGAGATGGTAATTCAGATTCAAAAGAACCATCGTAGTTTTTATAAATCTGCTGCATCTTGTCACCTAAAAAATAGAGCCTTGATGATGTTCCTCGAACCGCCTTATAAAAAGTCCTCAACACACTGGCGGATGAATCTTGGTATTCATCCACAAAAATAACCTGGTATTTTTGAGACAACCTTTTTCTGACAACTTGAAATCTCCTAAATACTTCTTCGGCGAAAGTAATCAGGTCGTCATGGGATAACCCGCCTTTATACAACGAATTGTACTGAGACTCATTATAGTATAATGTCTTTATATTCGCCTTCACAGTCTCATAGTTTAACGCTCCATGCTTTGTTGCATACCTCTCATTACTAGCAGTTATTCTAGAATCTTCATTCTCGTTTAAAATACGTTGACAGATTTTTTCACCATAAAGTTCAAAATACAGATCAAGGATCTGATTACTAGAGAAATATATACCAATAAAACTATGAATGAAGGAGTGGATTGTACTTATATGGATTTTTTCTGTATCTAACCCCTTTTTTAGTTCATCAGCTGCTCTGTTTGTATAAGTAATACAAAGAATATTATCAATTGGATTATGTATTGTATGATTAGTGATCATTTTCTTAATTGTAGTTGTTTTGCCACTACCTGCTGGTGCATTTACTAAGTGAATATTTTCTATTATTCCATCAGCCATATTAGTCCTCCCTTGATATAATCTGGAAGCATATCTTCCACTAGTTTGTTAAGGATAACAGAGTACATGAAATCAGTCTTGCTATTTGATGTATGAGCTACAATATCACGGATGCAGCACTCAGAATAATCTCTTGGAATAGTGTATTTAAGTTTGTCATTTGCTCGCAGTTCAATCCAATCAGATTTGGCCTTTTTGTCAAAAGACTTAATGCCATATTTCTTAGCAAGCATAGCCTCTTCAAGTGTTCTAGCAAAATTATCATTTTTACCCTGAAAAGCTACAAAAGCACAGCCATCAAATAGAATATTTTCTCTTGCTTCTTCCCAGTTGTATAGATTCTCCACTGTTGGATCAATACCTGGGTGAGAAATCTTATAAAAGCTGTTAAGGCTAGCATTAGTAGTCTTCGATGATTTAACGGCATCCTCAACAACTGCAGTCTTTTCATAATCAAGATCTGTTAGAATAAGCGTCTTCACTTTCAGAAACTCAATCAGTTCACGATAATTATGAGCATATGCACCACCAACCTGTACAAATGCAATATAAAGTTGGTTAAGTGCCTGATAGCAATCAAAAGTGCCCAACTTTCTGATTAGTAAGCGTTCTGTATCACCTTCATAGAGAATCACCCGATCAGCGAAAACAATATCTGAAAATCCAATTTCGTAGAACCAATCGTAAAAATCACTTAAAACATCATCCCCTTTAACTCGCTCTTTAAAAGCTGAGAAATCATAAACCTTGCTATCAAATGAACCACTTGGCCGTGCAACACGGAGATTCTTCATATCTGTTGCCCTGACCATCTCGCTTGAATGGGTCGTAATTATACCTTGAATCTTTTTTTGTTGATAGTATTTACGTAAATATTTCGCAAAAATGCTCTGCATCTGTGGATGCATATGTGACTCAGGTTCCTCAATAATAAATATATTTACCAATAATGGATTGATATTTCGCTTGTAAGTCTCAAGTTGCAGGAGAATATAGACCATATTACTATAACCTAAGCCCTGGGATGCCTCACTAAGAAGATACCCATCAAACTGGTACTTTGCATTGGTAATCTGGTTAATCAGTGTACTGATCGCTTCTTCTGAAATATCTAAGTCCAAAACCATTTCACCGCTGTTACCACCATTTGATTTAGATACTTCTTCAATAGCTTCACTCAGTCCCTCAATTGAAGCTTTACGTACAATCTTTGTAATATCTAAATCTTCAATTGGCTGTAATATCTTATCAGGGAGTTCGCCAATTAGAACTTTCCAGTCTTCATCATGGCAAGCTAAGTCAATCATGTTCTTGCTAAGATTTCTTGTTTTTCCAATACTCTGATCATCAAGTGGCCTTCCAGCATATATATTTTTAAAGTTAAACAATTTACGAAAATCCGATGGTTCTAAATTATGCGCATTCTCGTACGTACTATCCGTAAATAAACAGCTCTCAACAATACTTGTCGCATATGTACAAAGTATCTTTTCCTTTAATAACTCTATTTTATCAATTTCAGTATCTGGATTTGTAATTTTAGAATATCTACTTTTTAGTTTGTCGTAGTCTTTTTCTAGTGATACTTCAAGTGATTTAGCAGTAGGTTTAAATGTATATACAAAGTAGAACGATCTCTTTTCTGAATCAAAATCCATTATATAATCTGCAAAATTACGAATATCATCAGTGGTGGAATAATCAATACGAAATCTAACTTGAGTTGGTGGAACAAGCATTTCAGGTATACCAGACTCTTCTCCAGTTTGGAAAATCGCTTCAACTATTTCTGAGATAGTCTTTTCTTTATCAAGTTGCGCATCGAAATACCCACAAATAATCGGATAAATTTTATCACACCATGCCTTAGCTAATATAACTGGAATATCAGAAACTGAATAAGATACTCTATTGCTTCCAATAACACTGCAAAGCAAATCAATAAGTGATGTTTTTCCACTGTTATTTGCACCTGCTAACAATGTAACATCATTATCGAGAGTAAAAGTAGTATCTACATACTTTCTATAATTATGAATTGATATTTCTTTTAATATCATTTAATAATACCTCCTAGCCATATTTTATTTCATTTCATAAGTATAAACTGGAAATTATCTAATATTAGAAAGTTAAGTTTTGTAAATTTTTACCAATACTTGAATTATATCATAATATGCATTTTTTTGACATATTATAGCATTAAAAGCTTTTGCCTCAATCTATAGCTATTTCATCCAAAACATCCACATTCATATCATTGATTGCACGATCATTCTAGATAAGACAACATAAATGATGCTCGACACTCATTTCTATGCTTGATATTAATACACGAAAATCTTTATTTTAATTAAAAGGTTTATTAGTTTCCCAGAAAATTGAACATGTGGGAAATGTTCCATCTATAAAAGATATTATAAAATTTGGAAATTCTGAAATGCTTACACAATTATAGAGATAGTTAATCACTTCCAACAACATTACTAAAAAAATTAACATTTAAAAGTAACAGCACTTAAAAAAAGTCTTGGAACCTTTGCATTCAAAGGTTCCAAGACTTTTTGTTCCTACTCCAGTGCCGTAGGTTGCTGACCTCTAGCTCCTTTCAGTCGCTACAGGTCTAGCCAACCCTGACAGGGGTAACTCCAATAATTTTCTTTTCGCTGCACTCGAGAAAATTAGGAGTTACTCCCACTCAATTGTAGCTGGTGGTTTACTTGTTATATCATATACTACCCTATTTACTTCATTCACTTCATCTGTAATTCTTGTAGATATTTTTTCTAATAAATCTAGTGGTATTGGATACCATTTTGCTACCATTGCATCTTTAGTTGTTATGGCTCTAAGGCCTATTAGATGTTTGTAAGTTCTTTGTCCGTCTGTCATTCCTACTGATTGAATATTTGGTAGTACTGCAAAATATTGCCAGATTTCTTTGTCTAGACCCGCTTTTTTGATTTCATCTCTATAGATGTAGTCTGCTTCTCTAAGGATGTCTAATTTTTCCTTAGTTAGCTCTCCTAGACACCTGACTCCTAAACCAGGTCCTGGGAAAGGTTGTCTGCCTACTAATTCCTCCGAGATTCCTAGTGCTCTACCTACTTCCCTAACTCCATCTTTATAAAGGGTTTTCAATGGCTCTATAAGCTCAAAGTTTACATCCTCTGGCAATCCTCCAACATTATGATGGCTCTTTACAGCTAATTTACCATCCTTGTTTACAGATTCAATTATATCTGGATAAATTGTACCTTGGACTAAAAAATCTATTCCTTCAAGTTTAGATTGTTCCTCTTCAAATACTCTAATAAACTCTTCGCCTATGACTTTTCTCTTCTCTTCTGGATCAGTAACTCCCTTTAATTTCCCCAAAAATCTATCTTCGGCATCAACTACTATTAAATTCATATGGAATTCATCTCTAAAGAGCTTTTCCACTTCTATTCTTTCATTTTTTCTTAAAAGACCATGGTCTACAAATACACAAACTAAATTGTCTCCAATGGCCTTATGAACTAATACTGCTGCTACAGAAGAATCCACTCCACCTGACAAAGCACATAGAGCCTTTTTACTTCCTACTTTATTTTTTATCTCTTCAATCTGTTTGTTTATAAAATCCTGCATTATATCCCTCCTTAAAATTATTTAACGGGCGACCAAAGGTCGCCCTACTTTTCACTTTTCACTAAATTCTTATCTTCTGCTATAATTTGGTGATTCCTTTGTAATATGAATATCATGTGGATGATTTTCTATCAATGATGCTGATGTAATCTTTATAAATTTCCCTTTTTCTTGTAACTCATTAATATCTTTTGCTCCAACATATCCCATTCCTGATTTTAGTCCACCAACAAGTTGATATACAACATCTCCTAATGGCCCTCTAAAATGAATTCTACCTTCTACGCCTTCTGGTACATATTTCTTAGTATCTTCTTGGAAATATCTATCTTTACTACCAGAATCCATTGCTCCCATAGAACCCATTCCTCTATATTCCTTAAATCTTCTTCCTTCATATAGAACTTCTTCTCCAGGACTTTCCTCAGTTCCAGCAAATAGGGAACCTGCCATTATTACATTTGCACCTGCTGCAATGGCCTTAGTAATATCTCCTGAATATTTAATCCCACCATCAGCTATAACAGGAATACCATACTCCAAAGCTGCCTCGGCACAATTTATTATAGCTGTAATTTGTGGCACTCCAATGCCAGTTACAACTCTAGTAGTGCAAATGGATCCAGGTCCTATACCAACCTTGACAGCATCTGCTCCTGCTTCTATTAAAGCTACTGTTCCTTCACCTGTAGCCACATTTCCTGCTATTACTTGCAACTTAGGATACTCTCTTTTTATTTTTGTAACAGCTTCCAATACTCCCTTAGAATGTCCGTGAGCAGTATCAAGTACGATAACATCTACCTTAGATTTTACTAAAGCTGCCACTCTCTCCATCATATCTCCTGTAACTCCAACTGCAGCTCCAGCTAATAGTCTTCCAGTACTATCCTTAGCTGAATTTGGGTATTGTATAGATTTTTCTATATCCTTTATAGTTATCAATCCTGATAGCATAAAGTTTTCATCTACCAATGGAAGTTTTTCAATCTTATATTGTTTCATTACTTCCAAAGCTTCGTCCATAGTTATATCTATTTTTGCAGTAACTAAATTTTCCTTAGTCATTACATCATCTATTTTCTTAGAAGTTTCTTTTTCAAATCTAATATCTCTATTGGTTATTATTCCTACTAATTTCCCCGTTTCATCTGTCACTGGAACTCCTGATATATGATATCTTTCCATCAACTCAAGAGCATCTGAAACAATATGATGACGAGATAAAAAAAACGGATCAGTAATTACTCCATGTTCTGATCTTTTAACTTTGTCTACTTCTAAAGCTTGTTTTTCTATAGACATATTCTTATGGATTATTCCAATGCCACCTTCTCTAGCCATAGCTATTGCCATTTTGTATTCAGTTACTGTATCCATCCCTGCACTCATCAAAGGCACATTTAATTTTATATTTTTTGTTAAATAAGTATTAATATTCGTATCCCTTGGTAATACTTCTGATTTACCAGGAAGTAATAGAACATCATCAAAAGTCAAACCTTCACCTACAAATTCCAATTACAACTCCTCCTTATGTTTTTTATTAGTATAACAATATATTAAATTAATAATACTTTATCTATCTTAATAGTATATTGTAATTTATAATGTTAAAAAAAACAAGCCACTTTGAAAAAGAAAAATCTCAAGGTGTTTTAAACCTTGAGATTTTTCTTTTTCATCCCCTGATTACTTTCTTAATTGTTTTGGCATTCTAGGTTGATAAAAGAATCCCCAACAATTAACTCCTGCTCCCAGATTTGCAGCTGCAAGTGATAGACTTGCAACTACTTCAAGTAGGTATTTTTTGTTTTTCATATATATACCTCCTCCCCTTTTATAAAAAAGCTTTTAAAAAATATTAATATATTTAAGTAAGCCTTTTTTACTTATTAATGGAAAGTTCTCTTGTAGTCAAGTATTAATGTAGATCTTTCCTGTTCTTTATAAAAATACTATCTATAAATTAGTTGCCATGGTGGTAGGCTTTATTGTGTGGCGAGTGTCATTTGCGGGTAATCCAATATTAACTATAAATTCATCACCTAAATCCTCAATATTCATACTTCCATTATATTGCTTCACTATAAATTCCACATTTCCTAAGCCCATACCATGATTTTCATGGTCTTCTTTGGTAGTGAATCTTCCTAGAAGTTTCTCTTTTTCTAGCTTTATCGATTCATCCTTTGGGTTATCTATTTGTATGGTCAGGTAATCATTGTCATAACTAATAAATACATTAATTATTCTTTCAAAATCCATAGCAATTAGTCGGCACGCCTCAATGGCATTATCTAATAAATTGCCTAATATAATTGATAAATCAACAAAATCAAATGGTAACTCCTTGGGTAAATTTATGTCAAATTTCATCTCAATACCATCATCAAAAGCCTTATTCTTTTTCATGCTAATGAGTGCAGTAATGACTGGATGATTTGTTTCAATTATGCTATTCATATTACTTATCCTTCCGTTAATTTTTTTTATGTATCTCTTGGCATCTTCAAAATCACCTAAAGATATTAAACCATACAAAGTACCTAAATAATTATTCAAATCATGTCTTTGAGACCTTATTGTCTGAAGAATATCATTCATACTATTTATATAAAAGTCCTTTTTGTGAAACTCTTCTTCCTTAACCTTCCAAATTATTTCCTGTTGATCTTGATATATCTTTTTTTTAGTTGTTGAATATATAACAAAACTAAATATAATAATTCCAAAACCAGTACATAATAAATATAAATATCCATAAATAGATTCAATTTTCATATTCTTATATAGAGTAAATGTCATAAATATAATCATAATATTAAAAAGTCCAATTAAAAGAATAGGGGTAACTTTATTAACTCTTGTGTATATAGGTATTCTGATCTTTTCTGCTAAATATTTGATTACCAAAAAGAATGATATCTTAGAAGCGAAAATTCCTATTATCCTATAAATGTTCATTTCAAGTATCATTGCGGGGGTTACTTTGAAAATTAAAGTTATAATATTCACTACAGCTATTTCTATAATAAACATTAATCCAGTAGCTAAAATACTATAAATTATTGTCCTGTAGAATTTTTCATCTAACAAGTAGGAGTAAATAATATTTGATATAGTGAATATTGCTGCAAATTCTAAAATGCTTATATTATCAAACATCAAATTAATCAAAGAATTGAGAAATATAAGTCCTATTAAAAAAAGCCAATCACTCTTTCTGTCTATTTTCCCTTTCCTAAGTACTTTAATTAAAAACCAGAATACTAGAAGCGTATCTAAGGTATTTGTAAATAGGTTCATCCATAGTAAATTCATTATATAATAATCCCCCTTTATCACATCTCTTACTTAATAATATATCATATTATTATAATCAGGCAACAAAAATAGGATTATATAAAATTGTAAATTAATAAAAATCAATCAAACTTTATTCCTATTTTTGCTAAAATGTATTAAAGTTAAGGATTCCAGGAGAAAACCTGTTGAAGCTATAGTTCCAAGATAATTAAGTTTACTATTTAAATAGACTAAATGAAATATAATGATACTCCCTGCAATAACAGTCCCAAGACTCCTTCGTCTATATAGAATTTCTTCTTCCTCTGTCAATGGCTTATTTTCACTTTCCATCGGAGCATATACAAACACTAGGGCAATGGAAGAAACCACTGCTACTAATATATATTGCTGTTGATAATCTAATGGGATCATCCTTACCAAAGTAATAGATGTGAAAGTAAAAACTACCATACCTATAAAACACCCAATTATTGTTTTTGCATGATAACCACCTGCTTGTACCCTTAGAGAACTAAAAAACATGGTAAAGATAATAGCTTCCTTTACTAAGCCAGTTATGGCTGCAATAGCCATTAGACCCATAGCCTTGAATAATGTAGCTAGGAGTAATTCTAGTCCATAATGGTATACATCTATATCTTCTTCTCCTATAATATTTTTATCACACAATTTTTTCAATGTTACTTTGCATATAAATTCTGTCACTTCATGAAACACCTACCTTAACAATGATAATTATGTATCTATTTGTCATCTTTTCGATGAATTATATGTTTATTATATCATTGTCAATTACAACTATATATTACTTTTTTCCGCCATTTTCCTTCATTTCTCGTCATTTTATGTCGTTTTTTGTTATATTATTGTACTCTTAGACAAAAGAGACCACTAAAAAAGCGTCCTAGCATTCTGAGGCTTAGGAGAAGAATCTTGTTATTTCAGTAAGTTCAAGATACTTCACTAAGGTTCAGTATGACAAAATTGGACTTTTTCAGTAGTCTCTCTTAAAAATCATCTTTGATTATATTTTTATTTTAATTTCATTTCGATTTCGAATATTTCCTTCCAACTATTAGCTATAGGTCTGATTATTTGAGGGCCAATCTTTGATATAATAACTAGTTGAGAGTTTTCATATTCCTCATCTATCAACTTAAAATCAATTCTCTTTCCTACTACATCTACTTGATTCCAACCATCTTCAAGTTTTAAAAATCCCTTCAATCTATATGCATCAGGCTTTATAGCATCAAGAAACTTAATCAAATTTTCCTTCTGTATTTCACCATCATAGGTAAGCATCAAAGTCTTAGGCTTTGTTTCTGGCCCATTTGTAGTTTCTTCACTCTCAGCCCATTTATATTGCATCAAATCCTCATTCAAATAATCATAATCAAGTTTACCAAATTCCATTGTCTCAATAGGAACTATAGAATTAATTTCCTTAATCTTTTCAATAATCTTTGCAAGGGTTTCATCATCTATTAAATCCACCTTGCTTATTACTGCCAAGTGACAATGTTTTATTTGTCTTTCAACAGTTTCCAAATCATCTAATTGATCTAAGAAATTTTCACCATCTATTATACATATTGCTCCCTTATAGTTATATAAATCTCCCTTTGTAGCTTCAATACCACCTAATATCTCTCCAATATTTGAAGGATCTGCAAGCCCAGAGCTTTCCACAAATAAATATTTCAAGTCCCTTTCAGACATTTCGATCATGGCTTGAGCAAAATTAAGCTTCAAACATGAACAAAAAATCGATCCACGATTTATCTCAACTATTTCCATGCCTTCTTTTTTAATAATTTCTCCATCTATGCTAATACGACCGAATTCATTCATTATAACTCCGACCTTTTCTCCAGATAAATCCTCTAAGATATTTGTTAATAAAGTAGTCTTTCCTGATCCTAGAAATCCTGTTAAAAGGTATAAATTAATTTTATTATCCATCATATCACTCCCGTTATATTGATATATTTAAATCTATCTATATGTACAATAAAATTATAACTCCAATAAAGGGGTTAAGTCAATACATGATTGTTATTTTTCTAGCATCTTCTTGAAATCTTCAACCTGTGGTATTCTCCCCACCATGACCACCTTTTCATCAACTACTATCCCAGGAGTAGTCATTACACCATATTTCATCATGGTAATGAGATCTTCCACCTTTTCAACTGTTGCATCAACACCAAGTTCTCCTATGGCTTTAATCGCATTATCATAGGACTTATCACATTTGTCACAACCTGCGCCTAATATCTTTATTATCATTTCTTTCCCTCCTATTATTTCTATTAATTATCATTAAAAGACTAAGTATCATATTAATTAATACCTATATCTTTCATATCTAATCTAGATTCATTATAAATAGTTTATCATATTTTTAATAAATATTCTTGGTAAATCTCCTCATAATTCACTTTCTTATTCTAAACTTATTTACTATTAAATATTATGTACTGAATGCTTAAATTTCCCTCAAAAATTCGAAAATTAGGAGGAGGATATATGAGTTATGAATTTTGGATAGAAGCAGAAAAGTTTTTATATGATTCTTTTTTTATAAATTTAATTATCCTAGGTTTTGCTTTTACATTAATAATCAATAGCTTGTCATTTATAGGATATGATAATAGTAAAGCTTCTAAGATTATTCTATCTATTGTAACTATTTTATTTATTGCATTTGGAATAAATACCGTCACAAAGTTTAATAAATACAAAATATTATATGATTATGATAGATACGCTAATTACGGTGTTAGAAGTTATAAAAAAACTATTATAACATACCAATATCCAGATCGCACTCAAGAAAAATTGTATGATACTTTATTCCTAATAGATAGTTTTAGAAAAGTTTCCATATATGACGAAGAAAAAATAATTGAAAATGTTGAGTTTCTTGGCAGAGATGGTGATAATTTTTATTTTCAAGACCAAGATAGTATATACTATAGAAAATTAGGAAATTGTTTAGAAATAATTGATGATATTTCACTTCCAATAAGAGAAGGAGTACGATTTCATTTAAAAGATTTAAGATTTAAAAATATTGGATTTAAAGAAAAATCTTCCTATACATACTTGTTAACCTATAAAATACCTAAAAGTTTGGAAAATAAAATCTTTGAAAATCTTGAAGATATAAAAATTATGGAACAAGGAGGATTTACATTAGGTTGGATAAATCCTACATCTGCTAACAAACTTCCAACAGCTAAGATAAACCAATAGTCTTTAATCTATGAGTTAGTTGGATTAAAAGATAATTAAAAAACATAGTCTAATGATTAAAATCATCAGACTATGTTTTTTTCTACATTTAATTAAATTTTACTATTTTGCCTTTTCAGGAGTATCAGATAATAGACCGATTTTTTCCCATCCCCACTCGCTAACTACATTTAGATCCCAATAGTTGACTCTATTGTTAATTGCTGATAAATTAATTCTATAGTGAGTTGGTGCTACTACAACTTGTTCATGTACATGTTTTTGCCAATCATGATAAGCTTTAATTAAATAGTCATTATCGATTCCCGTTGCTCCAAATGCATCTTCAGAAGCAATAGCAGCTAATAGTTTATCATTTTCTTCTGATGCAAATCTTGGATAGTTAAATAATGCATCTCTTCCATATAATCCTGATGGATCTGGATTAGAACCAGTACTCCAAGCTCCCATATATAAATCTATATCTGGATTATCTTCTTCAACCATATCATAGAATGCGTTCATTTCTATTAATCTACCATTTTGTAATCCTACATCCAATCCAACTTCTCTCCAGCATTGAACATAGAATTGAGATAGTGGTTCTGCAATGTCTCCACCTGACATAGAAAGAAAATTAATCTTTAATTTATTTCCACTTGGATCTTCTCTCATTCCATCTCCATCTTTATCAACATATCCTGCTTCATCTAGGATTTGCTTTGCTTTTTCTGGATTGTATTCGTATCTTTCTTGACCTGAATTCCAGAAGGTTCCATGTGCTGGAGTAACTAAAGCATTAGCTGGTATTCTCAAACCATTGTAGAATACTTCTCCTACTTCTTCATTATTCATAGAATAAGCTATTGCCTGCCTTAATTTCACATCTGCCATTTTTTTACTTGGATCCATTACAATTGTTTTAGCTTCCGTATCCCATTTCCCATGTTTAAATCCTACATATCCATAAACTGTACTTATGCTAGATAATAACTCGATATTCTCTAAATCTTTATATTCTGGATAACTATTGACATTGATTCCATCAACAATATCAAATGTTCCAGCTTTCAATGCCTCTACAATAGTATCTGGACTTGTTCTTTTATATACAATCTTATCAACCTTAGGTTTTTCTCCAAACCAATATGGATTTGGAACATATTCTACTGATTCTCCTGCCACTATGTTGGAAACCATAAAAGGACCACAAGATAATGGTTTTACTCTAACTTTATCATGTCCTTCCATATCTGCTAATGGAATATCTTTTAAGTAATGTGCTGGTTCAGCATTATAAGTAAGTCCTGCTCCCCATAGTATACCTGGGTAAAACTCCTTGAAGGAAACTTCAAGTGTTTTATCATCAATCTTTTTAAGACCTGAAATAGTGTCTGCAGTTCCTTCATAATATTCTTCAATACCTACTACATTTTTGTAATCACCATCAAATCTTACACCTGTGTAATCTTTGCCTGCTATGCTTTCATATACAAAGATTAAGTCATCTGCAGTTACAGGTACTCCATCAGACCATGTTAAATCTTTGTGAATCTTGTAGGTTGCTGTCTTAGCTTCCCTATTAAATTCAACATTACAATAACCACCATCAGCAATTTCATAGTTTGGACCAGATTTCATAAATGTTCCATTTGTTGGTCCCATTAATTGTGCATCTACATTATTTGAATACAAAAATGTGTTAAAGATACCTTCAAAAGGTGTAGCTGTTACTAAAGCAACATTAAGTGTTCCTCCAACTGTAGCTCCATCTTTTTTAAGAAGCTTAGGATAAGGTAATTCTATTGTTCCTAAGGTACCTGGCTCTTCTGGTTTTGGTTCTTCTGTATCTGGAGTTGTTTCTTCTACTACAGTAGTAGGTTCCTCTACTTCTGGTACATCTACATCTTTTTTACCACACGATGTTAGCAGCAGTGTTAAGACTAGCATTAATGGAATAATAATCTTCCAACTTCTTTTCATTTCCTAATTCCTCCTTTTTTTAGCCTAATCTTTGTTTCGCATCGGACGCCCTTCTAACTGCCTGCCCGACGTAATTTATACACAACATCATTATCAATATCAATAATGATGCAGGTAGCCATAACCATAATTTATTTGACATCGCCCCAGGAGTCCTAGCATAAGATACTAGAGTCCCTAGAGATGGTGTAGAAGGCGGTAATCCGAACCCTAAAAAGGATAATCCAGTTTCTAGCCCAATGTTACCAGCAAAACCTAAGATTAAATCAACAATGATAATTGAACTAATATTAGGCAAGATACCACCATACATAATTTTCAAATCACTTGTTCCCATTATTCTCGAAGCATTTACATAATCCCTTCGATTTTCTGATAATGCCTTACTTCTTACTAGTCTAGTCATGCCCACCCAATAAAATATAGTCATTATAAATATAAAATGCCATATGGTATAGTTAGGTATAACAACTACAAATGTTATAATAAGTAAGGTAGTAGGCAATATAGAGATAAAATCGCATACTCTCATTATCATATTGTCAATTTTCCCTCCATAAAATCCAACAATTAACCCCACAACCATACCTATTCCTGATGTTAGTATAGTTACAGCAAAGCCTATTAAAATGGAGTTCCTACCACCTATTATCAATTGACCAGCAATTGACCTACCACCAATATCAGTTCCTAAAATAAAATCTTTTCCTGGTGCCTTATATTTGTTTCTTAAACTTATCTTCATAACTTCTTCTTGATCTAGTACAAAAGAGCCAACTATTACAGTGGTAAAAATAATAACTAACAGAACAAGACATATTGTTGCCAGTCTATCAACCCTAAATTCTCTTTTTATTACCTTCCAAAATGATGGAACATCACTAACAGATTTTAATGTCTCTTCATCTATTTCAGAGGCAACATTTCTTGCATGTTTTTTTTCTTTACTCATTTCTGTTACCCCCTATTCTATCCTTATTCTTGGATCAACAATTGTCATTATTATATCTGACAATAGACTTCCAAATAGCGTTAAAACACCAAATAATAATACTAAAGAATTCATTACAGAATAGTCCCTACTAGTGATTGATGTAATAAACAATTCCCCCATCCCTGAATATCCAAAAATTGTTTCAATGAAAACAGAGCCACTTAAAAGTCCAGTAATGGTAAATCCAAAGAATGCAGCTATTGGAAGTAGTGAATTTCTAAATATATGATGAGTATATACTTTATTTATAGGAACTCCTTTACTCTTAGCTGTTTTTACATAATCTTGAGTTTTGGCATCAATTACTTCATTTCTTAGATATTGTATAGTTCCAGTAGTCCGTAACACTGCAGCAGTAATTGCAGGTAATATCATATAATGTAATTTACTCAGAAAATAAGCAAAAGTTCCTTTTTCTATTCCTATTTCAACAGATCCAGTAGTGGGAGCCCATCCCAATTTATATCCGAATATTAATAATAGGAGCAAGGCTAGGACGAAGGAAGGTATGGCGTAACTAATAAAATTATACATTATTACACCTTTATCAAAAGTAGAATTTTGATATCTCCCAGCATATATCCCTAGTGGTATTGCTATTAAATATGTCAATGTTAAAGTGAGTAATGATAGTGATAATGTATTTTTAGCCCTTTCCCCGATTAATGAAGAAACTGGTACTTTATAGGTATAGGACTTCCCGAAATCTCCATCCCTAAGAATTCTAACAATCCAATTCTTATATTGAACAGGTATAGGATCATTCAGTCCAGCTTTCTCTCTTAATTCCTCAATGACTAGAGAATCTATATTTGGATTAGATATTAAACCTGTAAATGGATCTCCAGGCATCATCTTCCCTAATCCAAAGACAATCAGACTCAATACTATAAGCTGAGGTATCATAATGAGTACTCTACGTAATACTGTTTTCCACATTTTATAAATCCTCCTTGCTTTTTATTGCAACATAATGGGTTTGAGATATCTGAACTAAATCGAATACCTTACCATCTTTGTCATAGAATAGGTTTTCGTTCTCACTATATTCCTGCTCAACTTTAATTCTATGGATACGATTTTCTTCTCTATTAGCAGCATCAATTTCTGGAATAGCAGCAATTAATCTTTTAGTATAAATATGCTGAGGATTATTATATATGTCATCCCTTGTCCCTGTTTCCACAAATCTTCCTCTATGCATAATATATATGTAATCACACATATGCTTCACTACTCCTAAGTCGTGAGAGATAAAAAGATAACTTAGATTAAAATCTTTTTGTATCTCCTTCAAAAAATTTAACACCTGTGCTTGAACTGATAAATCAAGAGCAGAAACAGGCTCATCTGCAACAATTAGTTTTGGATTTAAGGATACAGCCCTTGCTACACCCATTCTTTGTCTTTGGCCTCCAGAGAATTCATGAGGATATCTGTATAAGGCATCTGCAGGCATCCCAACTATATTCAACAATTTTAAAACCTTTTCTATTTCTTCCTCTTTGGATAATTTTTCATGGTTTCGAATTGGTTCAGCAATAATATCTCGAATTCTTTTTTTAGGGTCTAAACTAGATAAAACATCTTGAAATATCATTTGGACTTCTTTCATATATCCAAGTTTTTTCCTAAGCCTTTTTGTATGAACTCGTTGTCCATTATATAAAATTACTCCAGCTGTTGGCTTCTCCAATCCAACGATGGTTTTTCCAATTGTGGTTTTCCCTGATCCTGATTCACCAATAAGTCCATAGGTCTTTCCTTCTTCTATTGAAAGATTGATTCCATCAACTGCATAAGTATATTCTTTTATAGTATTAAAAAAGCCACCACGAATAGGAAAATGGACCTTTAAATCCTTAATTTCTAGAAAACTCATTTTAGCAACCTCCTTCGTTCTCGAAGTGGAAATTTTTCCAGCATGTACATCTTACAAAATGATTCTTTAAAACCTCATGGAGCACAGGATTCGCTTCATGTTCTGATTCTGATATCCATGGAATTCTTGATGCAAAGCGACATCCTTCCCTTGGTAAGTTTTTTAAAGATGGAACCATTCCATGAATAACATGGAGCTCTTCTCCTATTAAATCAGCTTGAGGTATTGATTGTAATAGTGACCTTGTATAAGGGTGAAGAGGATTACTAAATAGTTCCTTGGCAGTAGCAATCTCAACAAATTCTCCAGCATACATTACAGCTATTCTATCTGCCATCTGTGCAACTACTCCTAAATCATGAGTAATCAGGATAATTCCTGCATCAATTTCATCTTGAAGCTGTGTTAAAAGATCTAAAATTTGAGCTTGTATTGTAACATCTAATGCCGTAGTAGGCTCATCTGCTATAATAATATTAGGCTTGCAGGAAAGGGCAATAGCAATCAAAACTCTTTGTCTCATACCACCAGATAATTGATGTGGAAATTGATTAGCTGTTCTTTTAGGATTATTAATTCCCACTTGGTCTAAAAGCTGTAACATCCTTTCATATCTTTGTTTTTTGTCTAAGTCAGTATGATAGATTAAGGATTCTTCTATCTGTTTCCCAATCTTATGTAATGGATTTAATGATGCCAATGGATCTTGAAAAATAAAGCCGATTTCCTTACCTCTAATCTGATTTAATTGTTCCTCAGTATAGTTCACCATATTTTCACCATTGTAAATTATTTCTCCACTGACTTTAGTAAAATTTTTATCATGTAATCCTACTATGGAGTTAGCAATTGTACTTTTACCACAACCAGATTCTCCAACTATAGCTAGTATCTCATTTTTATATAAGGAAAAAGAAACTCCATCTACTCCGTCAAAATACTCATCCTGAAATCTAAATGCAGTGTGCAAATCTTTAATCTCTAATATCTTTTCAGTTCCCATCTCTCAATTCCTCTCTAAATATATTTGTTTACCAGTTTCTCATGTAAATGTGAACACAAATATTTAGCCTTTGGATATAATCCAACCCTCCTTCCACAAATATATATTATTGGTAAAACTTTACTTATTAGATTATACTCAGACTAGTACTATATTTATGCCTATATACCTTTTAAAATATATTTAGTCAAAAAAAAGAGCCCTTGGGCTCTTATATTCCATCTACTACTATTTCATAGCAGTTAAGTATATTTATTATATTATTTCCATCACCATATACTAATTCTCCAGTATATCTCGTAGAATCCCCACTATTTATTTCAGTAGTACTCCATTTTACATTTCCTTGTAACCCACTATCATTATTAGTAATGGTTTCTACTTTAATATTTGAATCTTCATTTATTCTTACTTTTAATCTATGAATATTATCCACTATTAAATTATTCTCTAAACTATCAACTATTAAATCCAACTCATTACCACCATTTACCTCTATTTCTATATTATCTGGTATGGTAATACTTAAATCATTAAGATTATAATAATGATAATCTACCTTCTCTTTAAATGTAATATACATAATATTTCCTGATTTATTTACACTTATATAATCTTCCTTTAATAAACTCTCAGCATCTTCTCTACTAGAAGTAGTAATATTTATAAATCCCGAAGTGCTTATTTTATCATTCTTTCTAGTTCTAACTGTTAATCCAGAATATTTTGCACCATCTATCACTATTTTTTCTATAGTATTCTCAACATCATACTCCCTAAAGGGTAATTCATAATTAAAGGTCTGTGATGATATTCTAGATTTTATGGCTGTCATTACATCAGTCTCTATTAATCCATAGATTCCAATGTTTACAAATAATATAGTTGTTACTATAAATATAGAGAAGATATCATATTTTATCTTTACTTCATCGTCCTTAGATTTATAGCTATGCCATAGTATTTCTCCACCTAGCAATATTAGTATTCCTGGCCAGAATTTTATAGACAATTCTACAGCAGATATTTGATTAATTTGGGCTATAAAGATTAATATCCCAAATCCTATTAACACAATAGCCATAGATATGGATCCTATTCTTCTATTTTTCATCTTCTTCTCCGTCCTCCTCTACTTCTATTTCTTCATATATAACTTCTAGCTCTTTTTTATTCTTTAATATCTTGAAACCACCAATTATAAATATTAAGGATACTATTGATGTTTGAATGTAGTTCTTTATTTGATATATTATATTATAATCAAAATATGTTGATAGAACTGATGATATAATTGGATATAGTATCTTTTGAAGTACTATAAATACACCAATCACTATAAGTCCTATGCCTATATGCTCGTGTTTAACGGCTGGTAATATCTTTGAAAAGTCTATGTCTACATCTTCAACATTGTTTCCATTCAAGGTATGGAATGCATCAAAGAAGGAGTAAAACCAAATCAGTGGCAATAAAAATAGTAAAAAACTTAAATTCAGCCAACCCATGAAGAATATGGCAAAGAAAAATATTCCCATATATACTATGCCTTTCTTTTGATAGCCAAGATACATATGTCCTGCACCTGGTATCATAGATAGAGCTAAGGTGATTATTTTCTTATTAGATTTCTTTGTCTCTTCTGAATTCCAACGCTCTTCAATTTCAGATTTATTTCCATATCTTATGGTATTAAGTGTAGAAAAAGCATCTACTAAAGCTACTAACCATATAATAGGGATACCTGCTAATAAAATTAATGGATCATCACGGCCTGTTAAGATTGCCAATCCCACTGAACCTACACATAATCCCCCAAATAAGATTAAATATATAAACCCTCTTTCCATATATCCTAGATAAAAATGTGATAATCCTGGTAAAAATGATAATAAAAATGTCATAAACTTACTTTTTGGTCTCATATTAATCCTCCTTACTTATTCTAAATTGAAAATTTCTTATAAAGTTTGATGTCTTATTTGTAATAGACTCTGAAAAATCATATATTACATTGGATTTCACCCTATTATCTTGAAGAGATATATTTGCTGTTATCTGAGGTACAGTATCTACTACCTTAGTGAAAAATCCACTTGCTGTTAAAATAATGGCCACAGATGCTACTGCAGTATAATATATGAAGAAATCATTAGATGTTTTTGTTTTCTTCTTTACTGTTTTCTTAATAGGTCTTATGTTCTTTATATTATCCATTACATTTTCAGTAAAATTTCTCGGTACTAGATTTTCTGCCCTCTCTATTTCTGATTCATCTATGAGCGAAAGAAAAATATCCATACATTCATCACATAGAAGTAGGTGTTCTTCCATTTCTTCATGGATTTTCTTATCCAGAAGATTATTCTTATACAAAATCCATTCCATACAATCATAATGTTTCATTTTCTTCCCTCCATTTCTCTTTTAACATATTTCTTCCACGATAAAGTCTGGATGCTATGGTTTTTACAGATACTTCCTCTTCTTCAGCTATTTCTTCGTAGGACTTCCCCTGTAAATAGAACTTCACAATGACTTCCTCATATATTTGAGGAACCGATTTGCATAGTTTAGCTATGGATTCCTTCTTTTCCTTCTGTATCAATATTTCTTCAGGACTGTCATCATGTCTTAATTTAGGACTATTAATTAATTCTTCGCCATTCTCAAATACTTCTTCTTTAAATTTACTCTTCTTCTTCCTAAGCCAGTCTATAGATTTATTGGATGCAATTCTACCTATCCAACCTTTAAAATTATCCTCTTGATACTTTGGGAGAGAGAGATAAATCTGTAAAAATACTTCTTGAGCAACATTTTCTACTTCATTATAATCCTTGATAAAATTAAGAATAATAGCAAATACATAATTTTTATATAGATCAACTATTTTGGCAAAAGAATCCTGATCTCCATCTAATGCCTTTTTTATCAGTACTGATTCATTAATCAATATCTCCCCTCCTTCTCTCTAATTATAACGCAAATAAAAAACAAAATACTGCAAGAAATAAAAATAAGTTTAGAAATCGGTGCCAGGCACCGAATTCCAAACTTATTGAGTTTATTAATAGATGTATGATTGCGATAAATTATAATTTTGTAAATTTCCTTCGTACACAAGATTTAATTCTTTACATTCCCTAAAATCCCTAGGTGATGTTAGTGCTGTATGTTTATTTATAAGTTTAATACCACTATTATTGAGTAAGGATGATACAAATTGAGAACAAAAATAATTGTATTTTCTTTCTACTGGGTAGTTTACCATTACTCCTATAAGACCAATTAAATTATAACCATATTTATCCCCGTCTTTTTTGAACTTCTGTAATTCTCTCATTAGCTTTCTATATTGAATATTATTTATTTCCAGTGAATATAATGCACATGTGGTTTGCGGAAACCTAGCATATGTTCCACTTTCAATATCTTCCCGCACAAATCCTGCAAAGATTGGATTTCTAGGTCTTAACCTCCCAAAGCTATATAATTCCTTCAACTCTTCATCAAAGGCAATTGAAACATGAGAATATGGTTCCTTTGTATATTTATTTATGACCTTAGAAAGCACCGATCCACTATAGGTAAGTAATATATAGATTGTATGCTTCTTCATTTTAACGCCTCCCCCCTGAATTAGCACTTTAATATCCCCTTTCATTATATTACATCTTTTTAACAATTATATCAATAAGAATATATTGCACTTTATTAATATAACGAAGGAAATAAACTTATTGCTGCAAAAAAAGAACCGTAAAAACAAAAGAACCAATTTAATGGTTCTTTTGCAATATATTAGTTTAATTATCTGCTAATGCTTCTTCCATATTATCTTCATTATCTGATTCTATAATAATTGGTTTCTTTCCTACAATATTCTCCTTACTTGTAAAGGTAGTTATTATATCTGTTAAATCTATACCTGTCAAATCCTTTACAGTTTGAAAACCATTTGTGGTTATATCAGTTACCACTTTTGTCAACTTTGATGCCCCTTCTCTACCCCCATTATCTATTATTGTTATCTTATCCACTTGTTCCATTGGTTTTGCAACTGCAGCCATTATCTCAGGTAATCTTCCCACTACCAATTCTACTATAGCAGCGTCACCATATTTAGCCATTGCATCAGCTAATCTATCCTTGGATTCTGCTTCTGCTACACCCTTTGCTTTAATTGATTCTGCCTCTGCTAATCCCCTTGCCTTGATGGCCTCAGCTTCTGCTATGGCTGCAATCTTAAGTGCATCTGCTTCTGCTATGGCTTTAATTCTAATGGACTCTGCATGGGCTTCTGCTTGCTTTATATATCTAACCTTCTCCGCCTCAGCATTTACTTCAGTTTCATATTTCTTTGCATCAGCCGGTTTTTTCACCTCAGCTACAAGTCTTTCTTCCACTACCATTGCATTCTTCTTAGCTAATGCAGCCTGTTGTTCTGCTACTAAAGATTCATTCTCAATTTCCTTTAATTTATATGCAACATCGGCATCTGCCTTAGCTCTATCTTGCTCTGCTCTATAGCTTTCAACTTTAATTGATTTATTTCTTTGACCTTCAGCAATTTCAGTTTCAGCTAATAGTTTAGCCTTTTCGCCTTCTCTGATTGCATTTGCATTGCGTATCTCTGTATCCATCTTTCTCTCAGCTGTAGCAATATCAGCATCAGACTTAGCTGCAGCTATTTGAGGTATAGCTCTATTCTCTAGATAGCCTCCTTGAGTTGATATTCTAAGTATAGAGTATGAAATAAGCAATAGTCCCATGAAATGTAATTCTTCTCTGATATCATCTTCTATTCTCTGCTCAAATGCTGCCCTATCTTCATTTATCTGCTCCACAGTAAGAGTTGATATTATTCCTCTTAGTTTACCTTCTAGGATTTGTTCTACCATACTACTAATAACTGATACTGTGTTTTTTGCTCCGCCACTGCAAAACTGTTCTACTGCCTTAAGTATGCTATCAGTATTATTATTTACTTTTACTATGGCTGTACCCACTATATTTACAAATATCCCTTGCTTGGAAGGTGCTTCGTTTACATCTGTTGTCATACTAATATTTTCTAGAGAAATCGTACATGAAGCCTCTAAAAATGGAACCATAAGTCCCCCTTTACCTGATAATACCCTTTTCTTTAACCCAGTGATTACCATTGCCTTATCTGCCGGTACCTTTCTCCAGAACAAAAGCAAAATAAGTAAAATCCCTACTACTCCCCCTACAATAAATATGTACTCCATTAAAAAACCCCCTTTTTGAAATTATATTAGAATATATAGGCTATATACCAATATATTTCTTTGATAAACAATATTCTAACAAATGTAATCTATTTGTAATGAAAGCAAAGTATTAATTAACTATTTCAATGCTTTTTATCTCATTCTCATAAATCTCATATATTTTCTTGTTAACTTGAAGGTCTATGCTAGGTATCTCTGGATCATTATCAATTGCTTTAATATATTCTATACATTTGCCTTGAAATATTTCCCCATCCTTTAGAGTAACCTTTATTTTCTTGCCATTATAATCAGACAATCTCATTTTTTCAGCTCCTTTTTTATTGGTTCCATCAATTAATTTATTTTAACTAACTTACCTTCATTATCTCATATTTCTCTTGCTTTGCAAATATGAAAAAACCTCTGAAGTTCCCTTCAGAAGTTAGTTTGCTACATCATACCTCCCATTCCACCCATACTGGTAATACTTTTACAGTTCCTAAGTTGTACTGTGCTTGCAGATGCAAACGCCTTTTTAGAAAAAACAATTCCTTGAATTGCTACTAAAGCTACTACTGGGAAACACTTCTTGGTGGCCATCCTAGATAATCAATATATCTAGGGGCAGAGTCGCACCAGATTTTGTATTTATTTGCCTTGTATTATATAAAGATTTTTTAGCTGAGATAAATATACGAATTCAATTTCCTGTTCTTTTAACTTCTTAGACATCTTATCTATGGTCTCTACAGTAATTTTACCACCTTGCCCACCAACATGGCCAATTCCTATAGCATATCCTTTATCTAATGCTATTTTACCAAGTTCACTCATAGCCTTCGATATGTAATATCCCGTTCTTTCATTATCCAAAAAAACATTTCTCTGGAAATATACTACTTCTAACTCTTTGCTTAATTCCGCAGCAACCTTAGATTCTTCAGTTTTGCTATTAAAAAAATATAGATTTTTTTCCTTTACAATATTTATAATTTCCCTCATAATTACTTCATCCTTCATAATCTTAGATCCCATATGGTTATTTATTCCCTTGCCCCACGGTAGTTGCTCCAAAGCATCCTGGACAATCTTTCTAACTTCATCATTGCAGAAATTAGCTCTTATGGATCTAGGTCCTAGCCATTTTGGATTACCTCTTTCAGGTTCCATTGGTAAATGTAGTATTATTTCCATCCCAGCATCATAAGCTTTTTTTGCATCAATCTCACTATATTCTAAAAATGGCATTACAGCTGCATATCTAGCTTAGTCAGATCATCTATTCCTTCTCCATTATTTCCTAAATCATCTATTACTATGGCAATATATCCTTTAGAAGTAGTATTAGTTACAATAGATCTTTCTGCAAAAATAAATCTAAAAATAAGAAAAATTGTAATAATAAGTGCTAGAAAAAAATTATTAGTGTCCGTTTATTTATAATAATAAGCATAAAAA
Source organism: Tissierella sp. (assembly GCF_031460495.1). Taxonomy (NCBI): domain Bacteria; kingdom Bacillati; phylum Bacillota; class Tissierellia; order Tissierellales; family Tissierellaceae; genus Tissierella; species Tissierella sp. Next base: position 392,147 of record NZ_JAVKTS010000003.1, read on the forward strand.
ACCTCCTCCTTAAATTATTATCATACAATTCATATATTAATATATGAACTGTTTTTTTATTATATTAAAGAATAATGGGTCTCCTCCATATAAAAATATACTGTGCCATTCCATCTAAAAATGAATATACTACTTATGAGGTGATATAAGTGATAAGTTCTTCCAATATAGACCCAGATACATTAGTACTTTTTGGTTCTCTTATTTCTGTTTTAATATCTCAAAATCTAAGTAATGATGAGATTAATGTATTAGGAAATATTTTTGCACAAATTGGTGCTAGCCTACTTACTAAAGCCGCTCAGCAACAAAGTTTACAATCTAAAGAAGAGCTTAAAAAGCAAGTAGCCGATATGGAACAACAACTTGAAAATTTAAAACGCCAATTCTGTTAAATGTCACTAATAGTATTTTTCAGTTTCTTATTTATTTTTAGTCTTCTATTTTAAACTCTTAAATTCTATTAGAAGTACAATTTACTATTCTCCCTCCATACTTTAATTTTATTTTTCTTTGTATCACAAGTATCCACATACTAATATAATGTAATATAAGCTATATATAATCTTAACAAGCATTGATTATGTATACAAGCATACAAGAGGATGTCCATGAGTTTTAAGGTGGTACAATTTTAGCAGAAGAATGTCATAATGGACACAACCTTCATTTGACTGGGGTTACTGGTGAGTCAATCTTCACTTCTGATGGTTGCCATGGACTGATATAGATTAATCTGTGGTTATACTATTTAAAAAGAGGCTTCACATAAGTTTATAAACTTATGTGAAGCCTCTATGTTTGTATCTTGCCTACATAATGACAACAAATCAATATTCTACCTAGTGACCATAATGGATATAGGGTTTTACTACATCATGCCGCCCATTCCACCCATACCGCCCATGCCGCCCATAGCTGCCATTGGGTCTTCCTTCTCTACATCTACTACTGCTCCTTCTGTAGTAAGGACCATAGCTGCTACAGAGGCTGCATTTTGTAATGCTGATCTAGTTACCTTAGTTGGGTCTACTATACCTTCTTCTATCATATTTACATATTTTTCATTTAGAGCATCAAATCCAATTCCTTCTGCTGCTTCTCTTACTTTTTCAACAATAATTGAACCTTCAAGTCCAGCGTTTGCTGCGATTTGTCTAACTGGTTCTTCTAATGCACGAAGGATAATGCTGATACCTGTTTTTTCATCTCCTTGAGCATTTTCTAGTAGTTTAGCTACAGCTGGTATTGAGTCTATTAGCACTGCTCCACCACCTGGTACTATACCTTCTTCTACTGCTGCACGAGTTGCTGCAAGAGCATCTTCTATTCTAAGTTTTCTTTCTTTAAGTTCTGTTTCAGTTGCAGCACCTACTTGGATTACTGCTACTCCACCAGATAATTTTGCTAATCTCTCTTGAAGTTTTTCACCATCAAATTCAGATTCAGTTTCTTCAAGTTGAACTTTTATTTGTCTTATTCTGTTTTTGATTTCTTCTTTGTCTCCTTCTCCATCAACTATTACAGTTGTTTCCTTATCAACCTTAACCTTTGCTGCTCTACCTAGCATATCAATAGTAGCTTCTTTTAAGTCATATCCTAACTCTTCTGATATAACAGTACCACCAGTAAGTATTGCAATGTCTTGCAACATTTCTTTTCTTCTATCTCCAAATCCTGGTGCCTTAACAGCTATACAATTGAATGTTCCTCTTAATTTATTCACTACTAATGTAGCCATTGCTTCCCCTTCAATATCTTCAGCTATAATTAAAAGAGGTTTTGATTGTTGTACAATTTGTTCAAGGACTGGAAGAATTTCTTGAATATTAGATATTTTCTTGTCAGTAATTAAAATATATGGATTCTCTACTTCAGCTACCATCTTGTCAGTATCTGTTACCATATAAGCTGATACATATCCTCTGTCAAATTGCATACCTTCCACTACATCTAGAGTAGTACCCATAGACCTTGATTCTTCTACAGTAATTACTCCATCATTACCAACTTTCTCCATAGCTGCAGCAATTAATTGACCTATTTCTTCATCTCCAGCTGAGATTGAAGCAACTTGAGCTATGGCTTCTTTGGATTCAACTTTTACTGAATATCTTTTTATTTCTTCAACTGCTGTATTTACAGCGGACTTAATTCCTTTTTGAATAATCATTGGGTTTGCCCCTGCTGCCACATTCTTTAATCCTTCTCTGATAATTGCTTGAGCCAATAAAGTAGCTGTTGTAGTTCCATCTCCTGCTACATCATTAGTCTTTGTAGCTACTTCTTTAACTAATTGAGCACCCATGTTTTCATATTTATCTTCTAATTCGATTTCACGAGCTATGGTTACTCCGTCATTTGTAATTAGTGGTGCACCAAATTTTTTATCTAATACTACATTTCTTCCCTTTGGTCCAAGTGTAACTTTTACAGTATCCGCTAATTGATTAATTCCTCTTTCCATTGCACGACGTGCATCTTCGCCAAATTTAATTTCCTTCGCCATTTATATCCACTCCCTTTTAAAATTCACTATTCTACTCTACTACTGCTAAAATATCTGCTAATTTTAATATAGTTAATTCATCACCATCAACTTTAATTTCTGTTCCAGCATATTTTGAGAATATTATTTTATCCCCAACTTTGATTTGATCATTTTTCTTTTCATCATTTGTAATGTCAGCTCCAATAGCTACAACTTCAGCCATTTGTGGCTGCTCTTTAGCTGAACTTGGTAAAACTATACCAGATTTTGTTTTTTCCTCTACTTCTACTTTTTTAATAACAACCCTATCTCCTAATGGTTTTAGATTCATAATGGTACTACCTCCTTATATTTGTACTAATTATTAATCATATTATTAGCACTCTCTATCTTTGAGTGCTAATCCTTACAATATATATGTTACTTAAAATAAAATTCCAAATCAAGTCCCAAATATCCTTGTATTTAACTATTATTTGTCAATATGTGGATTTATATCCATTTATCTCGTTTTCTCTTGAATTTACTCTACTCATTTTATGAAACTCGCTATATTTACTAATATATAGTAAATTATGGGGATAAAGACTGCTGGAAGCATATTTCCTACCTTAATTTTCTTTATACCTAATATATTAATCCCTATGCCCATAATAAGTATACCACCTACAGCTGACATCTCTGTAATTACTTCAGGAGTTAATAAATCTTTAACTGTATTGGCCAATAATGTAATTATTCCTTGATATAAAAATACTGGAATTGCTGAAAATGCCACCCCTATTCCTAAGGTAGAAGCGAATATTATTGCTGATATACCATCAAGAATGGATTTTGCAAATAAAGTCTCATGATTCCCTTGAATTCCTGACTCTAGAGATCCAACTATTGCCATAGCTCCCACACAATAAACTAATGAAGCTGTAACAAATCCTTTTGAAAAATTACTATCCTTAGCTCCAAATTTACTTTGTAAGGAATTACCTAGATCATCAAGTTTCTTCTCTATTTTCATGGCTTCACCTATTATACTTCCCACTACAATACTAGCTATTACTATAATAATATTTTCAGACTTGATTCCACCCATTATTCCAATGACAATTACTGCAAGTCCGATACCATCCATTATTGTGTGCTTGTATTCATCTTTTATACCCTTTTTTATACCTATACCTAATAATGCTCCTGCTATAATTGATAAAGCATTCACTATTGTTCCTAACATGAAATCCACCCCCTAAATCAATTATCAATTAACAGTTAGCTATTAACAATTAGAACATTAAAAAATTATAAATCATCTTATCTATAATTGTTCTTTGTTATCTTTATAAGAATACACTATTTTATCCAAACTTTCCACATAAAAATGGAATCCCTTCCAAGAATTCCATTCTTAAGTCTTATTATTTTATTTGTTATTTGTTAATCGTTAATTGTATTCCGGATAAGGTATGTCTCCCTTACCTTCCCTTATAAAGGAATTTGTCCATTCTGGCATAGACGGATGTTTGTCTTCCTTAATTAATTCTTGCCATTTTTCATCAGTTAATCTCTCATTTGATATAAACTCATGATAGCTAAATACAGCACCTCTTGTAAGATATAACTTTCCTCCTATTGGTACCACTACATACATTTCATAAGCTGGCCCTACTCCTGCCTCCATATATCCAGCTTCACTATATTGGTTGGGTGCTATAGTATGGAAATCTGCTATGACTGCCATATTCTTATCTGTCTCTGATGTTATCTCAAACCAACGAAGATATTCTCCTTCAGCTGCTGCAAAGGAAGCCGTTAAACCTTCTAATATGCCTCCATATATTTGAATTCTTTCATATTCTTCTCTAGTCAACTCTTCATTTTTCAGCTCTTTAACTGAGCAGTTTATCAAGAATTCTAATAAATTTTCGAATTGTTCCATTTTATCATCTATGGTTTCTATGGTTAATCCTCTAGCTGATAGGTTTTTTCTAGAGAATTTAGTTAGCCAAAGTAGCTTTTCATAGACTTCTATATTAGGTTCTACATAGCCTACTAGCTCTTTGAAACCTTCCCCACCCATTTCTGCAGCTGATTGCTTGCCATAGAGGATAGTATCATGCTTTAGCTCTGACCAAGACCCTAAGGCTGTATTTAAATCCTTATCTATCCAAGCTTCATTTGTCATAAAAGATGGGTATCCATCTCCAAAAGGCTCTATAAATCCTAGTAAAGTCCACATCCATCCCTGATACATATTCCCCATCCATTGTTTTTCTGTGAGTTTTCCAAACCTATCCTTTAGTTTATCAAGTTCAATAGGGTAATCTTCCCAATGCTTATTTTCTTCTTTATTTAATTGAATTTCTTTTGCCCTATCAGATCCCAGGACTGCCATTACATCTAGACCTGATGGTACTGGTCTTTTAATTGGTTCCACTAGTTCTTGAATTATTTCAGCATCCATGACATATCTTTGACCCATAAACCTAAATTGTTTCCCTACTGGAGTAGTTACTGATGTATATTTTGCTTGTATTCGTGGTTCTGGTAGTTTATCTGCCTCTTCATAAAATTCATCTAATTTTTTCTCATCATTTAATTTATTTAAATCAGGAGTTTTGCCATATACTTTAACCAACAGTTCTCCATATTGATAAATACTCAAATCATCAGAACATCCTACAAAGAAATTAGTTGGTTCATATATATTCTCCCATTTACCATAGCTTTCCTTATCTGCATATAGACTATAAGTTATTAATAATGCTTGTAATGTCTGTTCTATATTTCTTTCTTCTCCTTGAAAATATAGGGGAAATGGAGCTTGACCATACCACATCATAGTTCTAAAATACCTTCCAAAATCTTCAGACCTAGTATAATGTCCTCTCACAGTAAATTGACTATAATCTAAGTCATAGGGAAAAAGACTAGATTTTTCAAATCCAGAGTGAACTTTTATCTTTTCCAATTCTTCAAGGGCAATTTTTTTCGCCTCTTCTGGAACATTATTAGGAAGTTCTTTTTCCAAAGAAAGCTGTGCTATAGAAAAATATGCAATATTCTTAAGTTGGATTTCTTTCATTTCCTTATTTTCCAACTCATTGTAGATATCGATGGAGTTTATTAACATGCCATCTGTCATTTCTTCTACTAATCCTAATAGCTTATTATTTTCCAAGGTTCTCAAGGTATAATCATAGAATATATGATACACCTGTAGCATTGAATCTGTAGTGATAAAGGAAGGAATGTCCTTGTATTCATTGTCCTCATAAATATAAAATAACTGCTCTTGTTTTGTAGGATTTACCACAAATTTATTTTTAACTAATAGGTCTAATTGTTCCTTAGAAAATTCACCAAATATATCTAAGTTTTCAATATTAGATAAGTCTGCATTTACCTCATAGGGCTCTACCATTGCAGTAAACTCTCTTGCTTCAAAGGGAACCCCTATATTTATAAGCCCTTGGCTAATTTCAATATTGGTTTCTCCTCTATCTTGAGTAATCTTTGGTTCTTTAGTCAGTCCTTCTTTTTCTACTTTATTCACTACTTCCCCTATACATCCAGTCATTAAAATACTTATCCCTAGTATTAAAGACACAACCCTATATAACCATCTCTTTTTCACCTTAATCCACCCTTTCTAATAAAAGATTATTATTATCTAACCTTATACATCCCCAATAATTGCCTTTTTCTTCTCTAACTTGAACATATATTTCATTATTTTCTATTGATAAGCTATCAATATCTCTATAATCCTTGGTCTCCAAATACCCTTCAAAACCAAAGCCCTTCCATTTGTAGGAATTGATTATCTTACGATTATCTTCTAGTATTTCAATAGATATTATTTCATCTACTCCATCTTCATCTATATCATGAAAGGTATAATCAGTAAAAGGTCTAGATAATCTGGAGCCTCTCCATTTTGGTTGTAAAGCACCCTTTATATAAGAATATATAAAAGGTCTCTTTGCCATAACTTTATGTAATGGTGATTCTTTATATACTCCTATGGATACATCCTCCATGCCATCTCCATCAATATCCCCTATGACTATTTTCCATGGCTTTAGTTCAGAATAATCTTTTCTATATATTTCCTTGGCTTCATCCTCCAAAGAATATATTATCACTTCCTTTCCGTATTTTTTCCATCTTGATCCTATAAGGGTTACTAAGTAATTATTACTATCCTCATTGATCTTCCCTATTGCATATGATTTAATATTTTCTCTCCATGGTAAAGCTATGCTAATTTCTTCTCCTGAGTCTAGCTGCAACAATAAACCTTGTTTATTTTGTTCAAAAAAGACAAAAGAGAAACTCACAAGAAATATTGATAATATAACTATTAAAGCTATTTTAAAACACTTCATAGAATCTCTCCTAAAATTTTCCATATTTAATTGTAGTATACCATTATTGATATTGGAAAGAGTTACATATTATTTACAATTTTTACTTTCCTATGCCTAATTCCCTTGCATAATAGAATAGATATTGTTGAGCAAAACCCGCTAGGCTACCAAATAATTTAGCTCCATAGGAGCCTATTAGTTTAACATTGGTTTCTTCTTTTAAGTAGAAATGCTCCATTACCCTTTTAACCCAGACATCTACTGGAAAAGCATCAGCCTTGTTATATGCAAATAATAATATACAGTCACTTACTTTTGGGCCAACTCCTGATAAAGTCATCAAGAGTTCCTTGCCTTCATCCTTTGAAAGTTCAAATGCCTTATTTATATCAAATTCACCTTTTGCAATTCTTCTGCTAGTCATTTTGATTCTAATATCTCTAAATCCAACCTTGCAAAGCTCTCTTAGTTCTTCAGATTCAACCTGTGCTAATCTTTCAGGTGTAGGGAAACTATAATAGCCTTCAGATATCTTTTCACCATAATTTTGTGACATCAATTCTATGGATTTTTTTATCCTTGGGATTTGATTGTTGGCAGATGTTATAAAGGATATAATCATTTCAAAAGGTTCTTGATTGAGTATCCTAATCCCTTCCCCAAACTCAATAGCTTCAGCCAGTATAGGATCTTTAGATAATTCCTCTATTACTAGATCATAATCTCTACCTAGATCAAAATAGTTATACCAGATATTGTTAAAATCCTCAATATTTGTGTTTGAAAGAATAACATCATCTTTATGCTTTTTTACATTCAGTACTTTTCCATATGCAATGGTGGTATATGAATTATCTTCTTCAACATTCCATCTAAAGGCTTGACCACATTCAAATATATGCTTTGGGTCAAAGTGCTTAATATTTCTTAATATTATTTTGTTTTCTTCTTCGACTATATTGTATTTCATACTATTCTCCTTTTATTAAGCAGTTATATTAGCCTGCCATATATTATAGCCATAGTTTACCCTATTTTAACATAAAAAAACTGGCATAAGCCAGTTTTCTTTATATTAATACCATCCTCTTAATTTCATTACTTCAGCAACTTTTTTAACTGAAAGCATATAAGCTGCTTCTCTTATTGTAACATTGTATTCATTTTTAAGTTTCCATATAGCATTGAATGCTTTAACCATTTCAACTTCTTGTTTATCTTCTACTTCTTTCTCTGACCAATAGTATCCATATAGGTTTTGTACCCATTCAAAGTAGGAAACTGTAACTCCACCAGCATTTGTTAATATATCTGGAGTAACTGGAATTCCTCTTTCTTTAAGTATAACATCTGCACCTGGAGTAACAGGTCCATTTGCTGCTTCACAGACTAATTTAGCTTTTACTATTTTAGCTACATCTTCTGTTATAGCATTTTCTAATGCTGCTGGAATTAATAGATCTACTTCAAGCTTCCAGAATTCATCTAATGAGATCATTTTTGCCTTTGGATAATCAACTAAATTTCTATGTTCATTGAAATATGCTTCCATTTCATAGAAATCTAATCCATTTTCATTATATAATGCATAAGTTCCAACAGATGGTGCCCATTCAGCTATTGCTACAATTTTCGCACCTTGTCTTTGAACATTTTTAACTGTAAATCTACCAACATTTCCAAATCCTTGGATAGCAACACTTGATTTAGTCATATCTATGCCTAATTCTCTTGCTGCTTCTCTAGCTATAACTGAAACTCCGAATCCAGTAGCTTCGTTTCTTCCTTCTGATCCACCCCATGCAACAGGTTTTCCAGTAAGTACGCCTAAGGCCATATTATCATTATTTAATTTAATGTATTCATCTACCATCCATGCCATTACTTGTCCATTTGATCCTACATCTGGAGCTGGTACATCTATTTTTTCTCCAAGATATTTGTAAAGTCCTTGGATATATCCTCTTGATAATCTTTCAAGTTCACCTTGTGATAATTTAAGAGGATCTACAATGATTCCACCTTTTCCTCCACCATATGGTACACCCATAACTCCACATTTGAATGTCATCCAAATGGATAAAGCTTTAACTTCATCTGCATTAACTCCTGGATGTAATCTAATTCCACCCTTAGCAGGTCCTATAGCTGTGTTATGTGATGCTCTAAAACCTTTAAATGTTTGTACAGAACCATCATCCATTTTAACTGGAATTGATATTTCAATGATTCTTTGTGGTTCTTTAAGTAATTCATAAACTGCTGGCTCTAGTCCTAGTTTGTCACAAGCTTGTTTAACTTGCAACTGAGCACTTACTAATGGGTTTAAACTTTCATTTGACATTAACAAAACCTCCCTATAATTTGAATAGCGAAACTTTATGCTTAGTCGTATATCATTTCACAGAGATTATAACATAAGCATTTTTTTTTGTAAAGAATTCAGATAATTTAAGCAATTCGTTTACAATGCACAGTTCACAAACTGTGAACTGTGCATTGTTGCAAGCTTAGAATTACCTTTCTTTAAGCCAAATTTTTAAAAGCATCTATTATGTCATCTACATTATCTAACGCTTCAATAAGTGCTGGTAATACTTCATAAACATCCCCAACTATACCGTAATCAGCAATTTTAAATATTGGAGCATCTGCATCTTTGTTTATAGCAACGATTACTTTTGATTCTTGCATACCAGCTAAATGCTGAATTGCTCCTGAAATACCACAAGCAATATAAAGTGATGGTCGAACAGTTTTTCCAGTTTGTCCTACTTGATGACCATGGTCTATCCAACCTGCATCTACTGTTGCACGAGAAGCACCTACTACACCACCAAGTTTATTAGCTAAAGCTTCAATTAATTTAAATCCTTCTGTATTTCCTAGTCCTCTACCACCGGAAACTATAATTTTTGATTCTTCAAGTTGAACTTCTGCTTTTCCACCTTTTACTACATCTACTACTTTAGCTCTTATGTCACCAGATGATAATTCTGGAGTGAACTTTACTATATTTCCATTTCGTTTTTCATCATATTTAGCCTTTTCCATAACTCCTGGTCTAACTGTTGACATTTGTGGCCTATGGTCTGGACATACAATAGTAGCCATTAAGTTTCCACCAAATGCTGGACGAGTTTGCATCAATCTTCTATTTTCTAAATCTACATCTAGTTTAGTACAGTCAGCTGTAAGGCCTGTGTGTACCCTTGCAGAGATTCTAGGTCCTAGATCCCTACCTATATTTGTAGCACCTATTAACATAATTTCTGGTTTTTTATCCTTTACTAAATCATATATTACTTTGGTATATCCTTCTGTAGTATATACATTAAGTAATTCATGATCTGCATAAAGAACATTATCTGCTCCATATTTAACTAATTTTTCTGCTAAATTATCCACATCTTTTCCTAGTAATACAGCAGTTAATTCTGTATCCAAAGCATTGGCAATTTTTCTACCTTCTCCTATTAGTTCTATAGCTACATTTAATAGATTGCCATCTCTTTGCTCTGCAAATACCCAAACGCCTCTATATAAATCTACATCTACTCCACCAGCTCTATATTTCTTTTCTTCTTTTTCAATAGCATCTACTGGGCATGCTTCTATACATTGACCACAAGCAGTACATTTTTCATTTATTACAGCCTTTTTGTCCATCATATTTATCGCATCAAAAGGACAAACTCTAACACATTTTCCGCAACCTATACATTTCATTTCTATTACTTTAACAGCCATGTAATTTTCCTCCTTTATCCAATAATTATATTAAATAACTTGTTTTTCTTTTAACTTTACTATCAATTCTTTAACTGATTCTTTAGCATTACCTTTTAAGATTTCACCTACGCCAGATCTTCCTGGAGGTGTAAATGATTTATTTACTTGAGTAGGAGAACCATTTAATCCGATATTATCAAAATCAGCTTCTATATCCTTTGCAGACCAAACTTTTACCTTGTTATCTTTATGAGCATCGTATATACCTTTGATAGATGGATATCTTGGTTCGTTTAATTCCTTTATAGCTGTTAAAAGTACAGGCATTTCACATTCTATAACAAAATGTCCATCCTCTAGTGCTCTCTTAGCAATAACCTTCTTGCCTTCAACCTTTAATTCTTCAACATAAGTTATTTGTGGTAAATTTAAGTGTTCAGCAATTTGTGGTCCAACTTGAGCAGTATCCCCATCTATTGCTTGTCTACCACATAAAATAATACTATAATCTGCTATCTTTTTTATTCCTGCAGCTAAAACTGTAGAAGTAGCCCAAGTATCTGACCCTCCAACTGCTCTATCACTTATAAGTATTGCTTCATCTGCACCCATTGCAATTGCTTCTCTAAGAGCAACATCTGCTTGAGGTGGTCCCATGCTTAGTACTATTACTCTTGCATCTTTGTTTTCATCTTTTAATCTTAAAGCTTCTTCTAAAGCATTTCTATCATCTGGATTTATAATACTTGGTACTCCTTCACGAATTAGAGTCCCACGAACTGGATCTATTTTAACTTCATTAGTATCTGGTACTTGTTTTAAACATACTATAATATTCATTTTCTTCCTCCTCGTAACCAATTATTTTAAAACAGCTGCTGCTATAACCATTTGTTGAACTTGAGATGTACCTTCATATATTTCAGTAATCTTAGCATCTCTCATCATTCTTTCCATTGGATAATCCTTTGTATATCCATATCCACCAAATAATTGAACGCATTTTGTAGTTACATTCATTGCACATTGGGATGCAAACAATTTTGCCATGGCAGCTTCTTTACCATATGGAAGATTGTTAGCTTTGTTATATGCTGCTCTATAAACAAGTAGTCTAGCTGCATCAATCTCTGTTGCCATATCTGCTACCATCCATTGTAAACCTTGGAATTTGGATAATGGTTTACCAAACTGTTGTCTTTCCTTTAAGTATTTAACTGTTTCATCTAATGCACCTGCTGCAATACCTAAGGCTTGAGCTGCTATACCAATCCTACCACCATCAAGGGTAGCCATGGCAATTTTAAATCCATCTCCCTCTTTACCTAATAAATTTTCCTTTGGTACTCTACAATTTTGGAAAATTAATTCTGTAGTAGCTGAAGCTCTAATTCCCATTTTTTCTTCTATTTTTCCAATGCTAAAACCAGGGTAATCTTTATCTACGATGAATGCAGATATTCCTCTAGTTCCTTTGCTTTTGTCAGTCATAGCAAATATTACATATGTATCTGCTTGCCCTCCATTAGTAATAAATATCTTTGAACCATTTAGTATATAGTCATCCCCATCAAGTATTGCAGTAGTTTGTTGTCCAGCTGCATCTGTTCCAGCATTAGGCTCTGTTAAACCAAAAGCACCTAAATGTTCTCCCTTTGCTAATGGTACTAAGTATTTTTGTTTTTGTTCTTCATTTCCATACTTGAATATTGGCCAAGCTCCCAAGGATGTATGCGCTGATAAAATAACTCCATGTGTAGCACAAGCCTTTGATAATTCTTCAACTGCTATGGCATATGCTAACTCATCTCCACCAGCTCCACCATATTCAGCTGGAAATGGTATTCCTAACATGTTGCATTTAGCCATTTTTTCGACATTTTCCCTTGGGAATCTTTCTGTTACATCGATATCAGCAGCTATGGGCTTAACCTCATTCTCAGTAAATTCTTTCATTACACTTCTAACCAATTCTTGCTCTTTAGTTAACTTGAAATTCATGTATTTTTCCCTCCCTATTATATTAGCTAATCTATAATACTTATTATAACTTATATATGTTAAAAAATCTACAATATTGTTAAGAATTTATCCATTATTTTTAAAAAAATAGAGTTTTTCTATGAAATAATAAAAGCTTGAAGAATCAAACCCTGATTCTTCAAGCCTTCCATTATATTTATTAAGTTTTTTTATCATTTATCTACAATATTAATTTAACAAAATCAACTAACAAACTCTTAGTCAAATTTATTTTTTAAGAAGTATGAAAGAGCAAACAAAGACTCATTTAAACGAACATTTTCTACTACAATATCCTCAGGTACATTTAAGTCAGTTGGTGCAAAATTCCAGATACCTTTTACCCCTGCCTTAACGAAAATATCAGCAATCTCTTGCGCATTATCTTTTGGAGTAGTAATTATACCTATATCTACATTGTTTTCTCTGATGAATTCAGTTACAGTATCTATATCTCTTATTTCAATATCGCGAATCTTTAACCCAATAATTTTAGGATTCTTGTCAAATAAGGATAGAACTTTAAATCCAGCATCTTCAAATCCCTTGTAATTTGCAATGGCCTGACCTAGGTTTCCAGCACCTGCTATTACTGCTTTATATATAGTTTCTAGCCCTAGTATTTTTCCCAACTGGTCATGTAACTCCTCTACATTATATCCATAGCCTTGCTGACCAAAACCACCAAAGTTGTTTAAGTCTTGCCTTATTTGAGAAGCAGTAAATCCAGTCATTGTACTTAATTCTTGAGATGATACTCGATTTATTCCCCTTGTTAGTAAATCTCCTAAATATCTATAATATTTAGGTAATCTTCTAATTACCGTAATAGAAACCCTATTGTCTTTCTCCATTATCACTCACCACCTAATTAAATATTTTAAATTATTATATCATTATGACACTATTATGTCAATTTCCACGATTCTTAACCTTTCTGAATAATTAAATTACTTTTTGTAACACTAATAAACGGAAGGAGTAGATAATATGGCTAGTCAAGAACAATTAAGAAAAGTTGCCCTATACTGTAATGAATATGACCCATGGAAGGATATTGGACTTACATCATCTGCCCGATCATACGAAGATAAATATGAAAACTGTGTAAATTGTAATCACTACACCAAGGAAGGTAGATGTAATTTAAATCTAATCGATCCAATCTTATCATCCATGGCAATGGAACTCAATTTAAAATCATAAAATACTCCTTATTTCAAAGGAGTGTTTTTTTTGATACAATAGAAAGGAATATATACAAGGGGGAAATTTAATGTTAGTCCTTTCATGTAGCAATATAACTAAATCATATATAATAGAAACTATTTTAGATAGTCTTAGCTTTACTGTAGAAGATGGAGATAAAATAGGAGTAATTGGCCTAAATGGCTCAGGTAAAACTACTCTTTTTAATATATTAGCTGGAGAAATCACCCAGGATAGTGGCGAAATATATATCCAAAAAGGAATGAAAATTGGATATTTAAAACAACATACTAAAATAGAATCTGAAAAGAATATCTTCGATGAATGCTTAGAAGTCTTTGAATCTCTTATTAAAATGGAGGAAAGATTGAGAAGCTTTGAGCACGAAATATCTATTGAAGGAGAAAAAGGTGAATCCGAAATACTAACTACCTTGATGGATGAATATGCCTCTCTATCAGAAAAATTTGTATCTTTAAATGGCTATGGATATAAATCAGAGATTAGAGGAATTTTAAAGGGCCTAGGCTTTAAGGATGAGGACTTTGATAAAGAAGTAAATATCCTTAGTGGAGGACAAAAATCTCGTTTATCTTTGGCTAAGCTGCTTTTAGAAAAACCAAATATTCTTCTATTGGATGAGCCTACAAACCACTTAGATATAGATGCCATAAGCTGGTTAGAGAAGTTTTTAAAGGATTATAAAGGTGCAAGCTTAATAATCTCCCATGATAGATATTTCTTAGACAATGTAGCAAATCGAATATTCCATATAGAAAACTTAAAGCTAAATATTTATAACACTAATTATACTAATTTTATGATTAGAAGAAAAAAAGATATGGAAATATATAAGAAGCATTTTGAAGATCAACAAAGGGAAATAAAACGACAAGAGGAAATAATCCAAAGATTTAAGGCTTATGGTGGAGAAAGATATCACGGTCTTGCCCAAAGCAGACAAAAAATGCTGGATAAAATGAAGCTATTGGCCAAGCCAACTGGTGATCAAAAAAGAAGCAGAATTAAATTTGAACCAAAGATTAAATCAGGTAGAGATGTTCTAAAAGTTGAAAACCTAGAAAAGACCTTTGGGGAATTAAGATTATTAGATAACATCAATTTTAATATTTATAGAGGCGAAAAGGTTGGACTTATTGGTGCTAATGGTATTGGTAAAACTACTCTGTTTAAAATTGTCCTAGGGCAAATTGAAAAAGATGCTGGCAAAATAGAAATCGGTCATCATGTGGTATCAGGTTATTTTGATCAGGAAATGTCTAAGCTTAACCTAAATAAAACCATCATAGATGAAATATGGGATGAAAATCCCACATTTGATTATTATCAAATTAGAACCATACTTAGTCAATTTATGTTCATTGGCGATGATATATTTAAGGAAATATCAGACCTTAGCGGTGGTGAAAAAGGAAGACTTTCACTAATGAAGCTAATGCTTTCAAATGCTAATCTCTTGCTTATGGATGAGCCTACTAACCATTTAGATATAGATTCTAAGGAAGTACTAGAAGAAGCTATACTAGACTATGAAGGTACTCTCTTTGTTATATCCCATGATAGATATTTTTTAAATAGAGTAAGTACTAAAATACTTGAGTTAACTAAGGAAGGAATAAAAGAATATCTTGGCAATTATGATTATTATATAGAGAAAAAGAATGAAGTTCTATATGAAGAAGACGAAGATGATGGTAAAACAAAAACTCAAATTAAAATGGAAAAGAAAAAAGAAAAGGAAATATTAAAGGAAGAAAAATCTAAACGAAAAGAAATAATTAACTTAGAAGAAAAAATCTCCGAAAAAGAAATAGAGTTAGAAGATATAGATAAAGAATTATGTGATCCTTCGATATATGAAACACCTGAGAAAATTGTCGAATTGACGAAGAAAAGAGAGGATATTCAAAATAATCTAGATAAGCTATATAATGAATGGATTTCCTTAACTGAAGCATAGTTCCACACATAATTCACAAGTTATGCACAATGTCCACAGAGTTATCCCCAATACAAGGCCTAGAATTTATAGTTTTCCATATATTTTCCACATTGTCCACAATTTTTCTTAATAACTTAGATATGATTTTGTGGACAATTTGTGGAATAATTTGTTAAAATTTATCATTTCAAGTCTAAATTTGGCACTACATTTAAATCCAAGTCAGATGACTTTCCTTCAATGTAATTGAAGTAGGCTGCTGATCCAATCATAGCTGCATTGTCTGTACATAAAGTTCTAGAAGGATAGAATATTTCTATCTTTTCTTTTTTTCCTCTATCTTCCATCATAGTCCTGAGACCTTGATTTGCAGCTACTCCACCTGCTATTACAATCTTATTCATATTTCTTTCACGAGCCAATCTAAAGGACTTATCCACAAGTACATCTAATACAGCCTGTTGAAAAGATGCCGCAACATCAGCGACTACTATTTCTTCACCTTTTTGATCCTTTTGATTTAGATAATTTAGGACTGCTGTTTTAAGTCCACTAAAGCTAAAGTCATAGGACTTTGGCTCTAACATTACCCTTGGAAACTCAATAGCATCTTTATTTCCAGTCATAGATAGTTTATCTATTAAAGGTCCTCCAGGATAAGGTAGACCCAAAGCTCTGGCTACTTTGTCAAAGGCTTCCCCAGCAGCATCATCTCTTGTTCGACCTATTAGTTCATAATCTGTATATCCATTTACTTGGACTAAATAAGTATGTCCACCTGATACGATTAAACAGGCAAATGGAGGCTCCAGTTCCTTAAATTCAATGTAATTTGCACAGACATGACCTTCTATATGGTTAACACCAATTAATGGCTTATTTAGTCCATAAGCGATGGCCTTTGCTGTGGATATTCCTATTAATAAAGCTCCCACAAGACCTGGCCCTTGAGTTACACCTACAAGATCTATATCTTTAAAAGCTACATTTGCTTCATCCAAGGCCTCTTGGATAATTGGATTGATACTTTCTATATGCTTTCTAGAGGCTATCTCTGGCACTACTCCTCCAAATTTTCTATGAATCTCTATTTGAGAGGATATAATATTTGATAAAACTTCCCTACCATCTTTAATTACAGCACAGGAAGTCTCATCACAAGAAGTCTCTATGGCTAATGTCAACATAAAATCACCTTCACATCTATAAATTTTTCCACATAATTATTGCATCTTCATTATCATCTGCATAATATTTCGGTCTAACTCCTGCTTCAACAAAACCATACTTTTTATATAAATTTTGGGCAGCAATGTTTGATTCCCTAACCTCTAAAGTCATTGAATCAATGCCTCTTTCTATACATATATTAATCAAGCCCTCTACTAATTTGTCCCCTACTCCTATTCTTCTATAATGAACATCTGCAGCGATATTGGTTATATGACCTTCATCTATAATAAGCCAAATACCACCATAGCCTACTACAAGATTATCCATTTCAGCTACAATATATTTTGCCAACTGATTTTTTGTAATTTCTAATGTGAAGGATTCTCTGGACCAAGGAGTGGTAAATGCCCCTGCCTCTATTTCCATTACTCTATCTAAATCCTTCTCTTCCATGCCTCGTACAGTAATACTCATTTACTTTTGCTCCCTTTCGTTTAATTCTCTCTCTGCCTGTGTTTTCCGTAAATAATCCGGTATTAGAGTATAATAATTATCTCTATGCCCTTCATTGTATTTTATGAGGGCCAACTCTCCTATACTTGTAGCTCTACAAGAATTTTGGCTAATAGTAGAAAAGCTTACTTTATCCTTTAGGGAGGATTTAATTATTTCCTTATACACTAAGCTTCCTTCACCATTTACTATTATCTTCTCATATTTATCTAAGATTATCATCAAATCATTAATCGCAATTACATCATCTTCCATTATGGTCTTAATACTACCATCTTCCCAAGTATAGATTCCTGTATATACCCTATCTCTTCTGGCATCTATCATAGGAACAATAATCTCATTATATGCTAGGTTAAATGCTAGTCCCTCCAGTGTAGATATGCCTATTAGGGGCTTATTAAATAAATGAGCAAATCCTTTTACTGTTGCAGCTCCAATTCTAAGGCCTGTGAAAGAACCCGGCCCTATTGCAACACCATATAAATCTATATCAGCAATATTTAGACCTAAGCCATCTAGGATTGTCTTTATCATGGGAACTAATTTCTCTGAATGGCTCATATCCTGATTTAGAGAATACTCTCCCAATACCTTATCTCCATCTATTACTGCACATGTTGCCATTAAAGTTGATGTATCTAAAGCTAATATCTTCAATCTTTCTCCAACTCCTTAAGTATCTCTATATATCTATTACCATATCCTGTAATATTTATTACCCTTGCATCTATATCTTTACCCTTTTCTATATCAAGAACAATTCTTTCTTTAGGTAAAAATCTCTCAATTTTCTCTGCCCATTCTATGATTGATACACCCTTAGAATAAAAATATTCATCAAAACCTAAATCATAAAGATCTTCTACATTCTCTAATCTATATACATCAAAATGATAAATTGGATTTCTTCCAGTATATTCATTGATTAAGGCAAATGTAGGACTAGTTATATAATCAGTTACTCCAAGACCTAGGCCTATGGACTTGGTCAAAGTAGTCTTCCCTGCACCTAAGTCTCCATTAAGGCAAAGAATATCCCCACCTTCTAATAAGCTGCCTAATTTAATACCAAATTCCTTAGTTTCTTCTAAACCATTTAATATTATCTCCAAAAATATCAACCTTTCATCTATATCACTAATATTATATTATATCATAAGATAATGAAAATCAACAATATGCAACAAAAATGACCCAGAGGGGCTGGTGTTTTTTCTTCTCCTTGATTATAATCTCAAAAACAGATAAAATTATGTCGGAGGTGTTTCTGTGGATATTAATATGGCACTTAAAAGCTATTTTGGATATACGGAATTTAAAGAAGGACAGGAAAAAATAGTCAAAGCCATTTTAGATGGTAAGGATGTCCTGGGCATAATGCCTACTGGTGGAGGAAAGTCCCTTTGTTATCAACTTCCGGCTATTTTATTAGATGGAATAACTATCGTTGTTTCACCCCTTATAGCCCTTATGAAGGATCAGGTAGATTCCCTGAACGAAATAGGTATATCCGGTGCATTTATAAATAGTACTTTAAGTGATAATGAACTTAATCAACGATTACAAGAAATAAGAGAAGGTAAATATAAAATAATATATGTAGCTCCTGAAAGATTAAATGCATATTCCTTTGTAAATTTAATAAAAGATATAAAGGTTTCTATGATTGCCATAGACGAAGCTCATTGTATCAGCCAATGGGGTCATGATTTTAGACCATCCTATGTAGAAATTCCGAGATTTATTAGTTCTATACCTACTCGCCCTATAGTAGCTGCATATACTGCAACAGCCACGAAATTAATCATAGAGGAGATTAAGGAATTAATTGGTCTTAGAACACCTGTTGAATCAATTATTGGATTTGATAGGCCAAATCTATTTTATCAAGTAGTAAAAGTAAGTGATAAATTTACCTATTTAAGTGAATACATTAAGAATAACTTTCCCAATGATTCAGGAATAATTTATTGTTCTACAAGAAAATCTGTTGAATCTGTTGCAGAAAAACTAAATAAGCATGGATTCTCAGCCGTAGGATATCATGGTGGAATGGATTCAAATACTCGCCAAAAAAATCAGGATGATTTTATACTTAATAAGCTACAAATAATTGTTGCAACTAATGCCTTTGGTATGGGAATAGACAAGCCTGATGTTCGATTTGTTATACATTATAATATGCCACAAAATATGGAAGCATACTATCAAGAGGCAGGTAGAGCTGGTCGTGATGGGGAGCCTAGTCATTGCATTCTTTTATACTCACCATCAGATATTGTAAAGCAAAAACTACTGATACAAAGTAACCCTATCTCCATGGAAAGGGAAAGCATATTGTATCAAAATCTTCAATATCTAGTGGACTACTGCCATACTAATGATTGCTTGAGAAATAGTATATTAAATTATTTTGGTGAAGATATAGAGATGGATAATTGCCATAATTGTGGAAACTGTCTTGATAAATCAGAAATGGTGGATATAACTATTGAATCTCAAAAAATACTATCATGTATATATAGAGTAGAAGAAAAATATGGTCTTACTATGATTATTCAAGTATTAAGAGGATCAAGGAATAAAAGGTTACTAGAATTTGGCCTGGATAATGTCTCCACCTATGGGATTATGAAAGAGTATGGCGAGAATTCCCTAAGGGAAATCATAATGACTCTAGTATCTAAGGGCTATGTCTATATAACAGCAGATAAATTTCCAGTATTAAAATTAACCCAAACTGCTGGAGATATTTTAAGAGGAAATACCAAGGTCTATCATAAAAAACATTTGATTGAAATAAAGACTCTCTCTAAGAAACAAGGTCTATCTACAGAAGATTTGCTAGATAGCTTTGATGAAGATCTTTTCCTACAATTAAAAGAATTAAGATATAATCTATCTCAAGAAAGAGGATTTGCTCCATTTATGATATTTCATGATTCCACCTTAAAGGAAATGGCCTCCTATTTTCCTCAATCCAAAGAAGCAATGCTTACGATTAAAGGGGTAGGCTTAAAGAAGTATGAAAGCTATGGGGAAAATTTTCTCAGCTTAATCAAAGACTATTCTAATGATAAGGGAATAGATTCCATAGATATTGAAAAAGAAGAAATAATTAGAGAGGATTTAGCTGATAGATACCAACTGACCTACAATGCCTATCTAGAAGGTTTATCCTTAAAAGAAATGTCTGAAAAAAGAAATTTTACCATAAGCACTATAATCGAACATTTATCCAAATCTGTAGACAAAGGTCAAGTCGTTGATTGGTCTAGATTCATAGATGATCCCCATAAGGAAAAGGAGATATTAGCTGCTATAAATAAAGTAGGCTTAGAAAAATTAAAGCCTATAAAGGAAGCTTTACCTGAGGAATATACTTATGAGGATATAAGATTAGTTATAGCGAAGAATGAATTGAAATAAATAAAAATGAGTCGGTTATCTTGGTAGATTTCCTGACTCATTTTTTATAAAATCCTTTAACTATTCATTACTCATTTTTCACTGGTTCTTATTTATGCAATATTGGTGATACTCTTTTATATATTAACATTGTTATAACTGTTAGCACAGCCCCTTTTAGTAAATTAAAAGGTACTACTGCGATTAACATCATTGATTTTAAATCTACAATATTTTTGTTTATTATTGCACCCATATCTACAAGTGCTTGTATTTCCATTCCAAATAGCTTAGCATAGAAAGGAAACATAATAAAGTAATTTGCAAGTGTGATGACGATTGTCATCAATACAGTTCCTAATATAAGTCCTATTAATGCTCTCTTAATAGTCTTATTCTTGTAATAAACAAATCCTGCTGTATAAGCAAATACTGCTCCTACTACAAAGTTAGCCAATTCTCCTACTCCACCAGTTGTAGATCCTTCAATTAAAAGATTTAGTACATTCTTTAAAAGTTGGATAATTACTCCTGCCATAGGCCCTATAGCAAAAGATCCTATTAAAGCTGGTAAATCAGAGATGTCAATTTTCATAAAAGTTGGTGCTAGCCAAGGCATTGGTATTTCAAAGAACATAAGAATAAATGATATTACTCCTAGAACTGAAATTTTTACCATGGTTTTTGTGCTCCACGATTCTTTACTTAATGTGTACATAAAAATCCCTCCAAGTTTTATATTTTCTTGGGGTTTTTTAAGTCATAAAAACCCCGAAGAAAATCTCCGGGGTTCACAAATAGACTAGCTAAATAATTCAAGTCTACTACATCTTCTTCCATCCAGACTATACTGTCGGCCTTGGAATCTAACCAAGTCAACCGATTTCTCGGCTCGCGGGCTTTACCGCCGGTGAGGATTTGCACCTCCCCCTGAAGATATATCTTATGATTTAATTATATGCATATACATACATGTTGTCAAGTGATTATTATAGTTGTGCAATACCGTCTTCTAATGTATATGGTTTATTAGACTATGTTATGTGGTGGCAGTTAGCCTTTAAACTTTAATAAGTTATAACCGCCGATTTTGTACTGTTAATCCATTCTACTTCCGCATTAAGATTTTCAGCTGCAAAGCGTATTGGTACATATGTGCGTCCATTTTGAACAATTAGGGGCACATCCATTTGGCGCCTTACTCCATTTACTGTTATCTCCGTCTTTCCAACCCACATATTAACAGTGTTTCCATTTGCTATCAATGTGATTTGCTGATTGATGTTATCCCAGCTGACCGTACCACCCATAGCTTCTACAATCCCCCGTATAGGAACCATGGTTCGGGATGAAATGACAACAGGAGTAGTATCTCGCCCCTCATCTATCTCTTTTGATATGCCATTAATACTCATATCTTTATTATCAATTTGAATAACAATGAAATTATCTTTATTGTCTGATTTTAAAATATCATTTCCCGTTTTTACGATATATGTTTCTATTACATTACCTAAAGTTTCCTCCATACCCTTCATAGGATTTGCTTCTGAAAGCACTGGCATAACTGTATAGTAATAGGTGGTATTTGCTTCTATATTAATATCCGCATATGAGTTGCTTGTAATATAAAAATCTGTAACCGAAATACCTAAATCATTTTCTCTTGTAGATCTGAAGAGGCGATAACCGAGGCCTTTACCACTTGGCCAAGACATAATTACACCTTTATCAAAAACCTCCATGTGTCTATCATCTGTTTTTTCTGTAGGGGGCTTTACTGAAGGAGCTTCCTCTTTAATAACATTAAAAGTACTGCTTTCTGCAAGAAGTACATTATTATTGTCATAAGCCCGTAATTTATATCTACCTGAATTTTCAGGAGCATAAAGTTCATATTCTGCTTCTAGAAAACTAATTTCTTCCTTTTTGCCTACAAATTTGCCTGGATCATCTTCATTTTCACTATATACTCCATAATAACCTTTTTTATAATCCCCATTGAATAAGATAAAACTAAAGTATTCACCTGCTTTTAATGGCGATGAAGGAGTATGTGTAAATTTTATTTCTCTGTCTTTGTTTATAACCTCAATTGTATCACTGGCTGCAATTAGTATATTATCTCTGTTATACATCCTAAAATGGAACTTGCCTTTACACTCCTCAACAAATGTTTTGAAAGTACCTGAGGTATTGTTTTTATCAATAGTTATATATTCCATAACATCATCAATTTTCAAACTATCAATAGAATATAAGCCTATTCTTCCTCCTACTGGCGCATCATAGTACTTAACTGAAATGTCCGGATATATTCCCTTATCCGCTATAATTTCAACTGGCCCTTTTGTCATATCAGAGAAACTTTTTTTCCTTATATTGGACTCCAAATCAAAAATTACATTTACCACTTTTTCTTTATCCTCTAATGATTCAGATAAATAAAATCCTTCTAATGGTTCTTCTTCTCCCCATTTATATCCATAGTCCATATTTTTAATGAATTGAGTTAGTGTAAACCACTCCCACTCATCATTAACAGGCCCTTTACAACCAGCAGCCTTTCTTAATTCTTGAATACCTTCGTCACCGATTAACATAAGCTTCATAAATGTAAGCGTATTTTTAAAAGCTGCAAACTCCTGCTCTGTTGTATTGGTGTTTGTATTAAAGTTGCCCATTTCAGCATTTAATCTTTCAAAGGACCCTGCCGGAAAGAGATTTCCTGTCTGCAATACACTTAATGGAGGGTCTAATAATGTCATCCATTCCTTTAAATCAACATTGAATGATTTTCTTATCATAAAATTAAGAATATCTTCTTTTGCTTCCTTATATGCTGCTTCTATTGAATCAGGTACTATTTCCATTACAAAATCCGTAGCTACTCCCAAACCATTTATAACAGAGACAGCAACATCAGGAAAACCAAGCATGCTCAGCAAATGTTTATCAGCCCACTTTTTTAATTCTTCCTTATACTGCTCCATTCCATTTCCATCAAGTAGCATTTTTTGGGCAGCTCGTTCATTTGCCGCTATCCAGTCCCCAAGACCTCTGTCTATATCCTCTATCCATGCTTCACAGTAAGATTTTTGAGCATATTGAGCAGAAACTAGCCATACTGCCATATCCCATAAATCTCCATTCCTGTTTCTGTTGATTTTATCTATTCTTCTCTTACAGGCATCGCGAATATCAAAGAACAAGTCTAAATGAGGAGTCTCTACATAATCTAAAACAAACTCTGGTCTTCTGTCATCGTCTAAGACATTTTCTAAATTATAATTACCCCCCACAAGTGTATTATCAAATAAAAATCTTTGAGGTGAATTTATTTTATTATAGTCCTTAGATTTATACTTAGATGGAATTCTACTATCTATATAGTTTTCAATAACTGAGTGTCGTTTGATAATATCCTTTTCAGCCGATGAAAGACCATCTGCCATATTAGGCCAGCTTCCTCCAGCCCAGTTATTAATATAGCTATGTCCAAAATAATCACCCGCTGCATGAGCCATAAGACCC
This sequence comes from Tissierella sp., assembly GCF_031460495.1. Classification (NCBI taxonomy): domain Bacteria; kingdom Bacillati; phylum Bacillota; class Tissierellia; order Tissierellales; family Tissierellaceae; genus Tissierella; species Tissierella sp. Next base: position 416,559 of record NZ_JAVKTS010000003.1, read on the forward strand.
AGTACATAGGCCCTAGCCTGACCCCTGTTATGAGCCTCTAAATACTTACTTGCAGGATCATTCTTATCATTAGGATTAACGATGGGCTCATGAACAATGGATTGCATGGAATTATAAAGTATCTTTTCATTTTCCGTAAGCTCACGATCCTTAATATTGTTGGCTGACCACCAGAGATCTTCAATAAACTCCCCCGAAGTACTTAGACCAACTCCAGGATGGAATATAGTCTGCCCAATTATTATGTCAGGCTGGAGATCCGGACCCAATGAACCTGCTCTGTAAAAATCAGGGTAAAGCCTAAGCAAAGGCTCCAAATCAGGATCAACTCTAAACTTCCCATAAGGTTTTATTTCTACATAACCATTGTTTTTCCTTATTTCGTCTAAAATAAGGTTTGCTGAGTATACATGAGTCTTTACTTTCCAAGCATGTGCAGGAGTTGTGGTTAATGAAATTAAAATAAATGCAATAGAGATTATTTTCAATATGTTATGTCGCTTTATCATTATAATACCCCCTCTACCAGTTTTTGTGAAAATATTATACATTATAAAATGTAAGCATTCTATTTAAAATGCATCATTTTTTTTATATAATACTAACCTTTTTTTATATAAGTGGCTATGTATCACAAGACTATACAGAGAATCTATATTTGTTTTTTACACATAAATCTACTAATTTTGAGGCCACTGAAAAATTCATTTTTCAGTGGCCTCCTGATTTGCCTCATTTATAGATTTCTAGCTTATTGCTTGTTTTAAAGAATTCTTTAAGTCATCTTCTGCTGTACTTATTGGTTTTAAATTAAATGTATCTACTAAGTATTGTAATACATTAGGAGATATAAAGGCTGGCAGACTTGGCCCTAAATACATTCCTTTTACTCCAAGTGATAATAGAGCTAGCAAGTCAGCTACGGCCTTTTGTTCATACCAAGAAAGTACAATGGTCAGTGGAAGAAAATTTACATCAGTTTCAAATGCATCTGCAAGTGATGTGGCTATTTTTACTGCTGAGTATACATCATTACATTGCCCTACATCTAATAATCTAGGTAGTCCAGCTACTGTTCCAAATTCTAATTTATTGAATCTATATTTGCCACAAGCTAAAGTAAGAATTATGCAATCTTCTGGGACCATTTGAGCAAATTCAGTATAATAGTTTCTTCCAGGTTTTGCTCCATCACAACCTCCAATTACAAAGAAATGTCTCAAATCTCCGCCTTTAACAGCGTTAACTATGGTTTCAGCATTGGATAATGTGGCTTGATGTCCGAATCCTACTAAAATCTCCTTAGCTTCTTCATCTTCTTTAAATCCACCTAATGCTAATGCTGTATTTATTATTTCGCTAAAATCTTTAGTTCCATCTTGTGAAACCTTAACATGATTTACGCCTTCCCAACCTACAACATTTGTAGTAAAAATCCTATCCTTATATGATTCTCTTGGTCTCATCAAACAGTTAGTAGTCATTAATATACATCCCGGGATATCGTCAAACTCTTTTTGTTGATTTTGCCATGCTGAACCATAATTACCTACAAGATGCTTATATTTCTTTAAACCAGGATATCCATGTGAAGGTAACATTTCTCCATGAGTATAAACATTTATTCCTTTGCCTTCTGTTTGTTGAAGAAGCATTTCTAAGTCTCTCAAATCATGGCCAGACACTATAATGAATGGTCCTTTTTTGATGTTTACATTTACCTTATGTGGTGAAGGATTTCTAAACTTTGTAGTATTAGCTTCATCTAAGGTTTTCATTACCTGAATACTCATATCTCCAACTCTTAGAGTCATACGAATCATATCTTCAAGAGCTAAATCATCATTTGTAGTAGACTCAAGGGCCAAAAAATAGAATTGATCTACTTGATCATTATTAAATTCAATAAATCTTGCTTGATGCCCATAGGCACTCATACCCTTTAATCCAAACAATACTGTTGATCTTAGAGATCTGATGTCATTATCTAGGTTCTGGTCAAACATAATACCTGCCTTTACAGAATCTTTTAGCATAGCTTCTTTAGTTTCGCTTAGATTATATGTAGCTGCATCTACATATTTTCCTTCCGGTGCTTGATCCCTTAATGCTTCTTTTATTCTTTGTGATTCTTGTAATAATCTTACATGTACATCCACATCAAAATTTACATTTGTTAATGTTGTAAATAAACCATTTTCTACAAATTTCACTATCTCTTTATCAATGATTTCTCCCTTCTCAATCAGGGGCTTAGCATAACAAGAAATTCCCTTTAACTGATATATTAACAAATCTTGTAGATTTGCAATTTCTGGGGTTTTTCCACAAACTCCACTTTTTGTACATCCCTTGCCACCCATTGTTTGTTCACATTGATAACAAAACATTGAATTCTCCATCCATACATCTCTCCTTACATAAAATCATACATCATCAATAGTATATCCTGATTTTAATAACTTAGCCCCTTGTACTTTATTAAAATAAAGGGTTTGGTTAAAAAAAATAAAACCTATGTTTAAACATAGGTTTTAACAATACTTTTATTCTAAAGTCTTATATTCTTGGCAACTGTTCGTTACTATTAGGATTCACCAGTATGAATGGGATAGAGATTTCCTTTAAATCCGAATGAAACCCTACCTGTCTCTTCGGATACTACAAGTACTAGGGCATCACTCCGCTCGGATAAACCTAGTGCAGAGCGGTGTCGAGTACCAAGTTTTTTATCACCGACAATCCTATTCGTAAGTGGAAGAATATTTGTTGCGGAAACGATTTGATTACCATTTACCATGACAGCACCATCATGAAGTGGATTTCCCGGAAAAAATATGGATTCTAATAGAGTATGAGTCAACTCAGCTCCGATTGAAATACCTGGCTGGATTAAATCGTCAAGGGAATCTTCTCGTCGAATGACAATTAACCCACCATGCCTACGATGAGACATATTTTGAACGCAAATGGATAATTCCGAATATTTATCTGTAAAAGGAGATAAATAACAATTCAAATAAAAACTAGAAGCTTTCATATCAATGTCTATAAAATGCTCCTTTATTTTTTCGAAGTTACTAAGCAGACAGTAATTTTCGTTATCCATTGATTCTAAATTTTTTTGTAGCTCAAGTATTACTTGGCTGATCTCTTTTTTTACATTCTGTTTCATTGGGGAAAAGTCACAATTTTCATAGTTCACGAGTGTACACCTCCTACCATAGTATGCCACTGCATGAAATTATTATGTGTGTTTTAGACTATTTAGCCCATTTCTATATCTCTTGTTTTCTCATCTGTTCATCGTACATGTTTTTATATAAGCCGTCTTTAGCCATAAGTGATTCATGATTACCTCTCTCAACAATCCTCCCCTTATTTAGAACAATAATTTTATCTACATCTTTTATTGTAGAAAGTCTATGAGCAATTATAATAGTGGTACGATCTTCTTTTAGCTTTTTTATACCTTTTTGTATTATTTTTTCTGTTTCGGTATCAATATTTGATGTTGCTTCATCAAGTATTAGGATCTTTGGATTTCTAATATATGCCCTAGCAAATGAAATTAATTGCTTCTCACCTTGACTAAGATTGTTACCCTTCTCAAATATTTTCTGATTAATTCCCCTTTTTACTAAGTCATCAGCTCCTACATCTATAAGAGCTCTTTCTATATCTTTATCACTAAATCTAGTATCATCAAGCCTTATATTGTCCTTAACATCCGTTTCAAAAAGAAATGCATCTTGAAGAACAACAGCCATCTGCTCTCTAAGAGAACTTCTGTTAATATTTTTGTTGTCTTTTCCATCAATGTATATATTTCCGAGCCTTGGTTCATAAAATTTTAAAATTAAGTTTATTATTGTGCTTTTACCACTCCCAGTAGAACCAACAAATGCAATACTTTCTCCACTTTTCACCTCAAAATCTATACCCTTTAGAACATCATTCTCATCATATGCAAAGTAAACATCTTCAAATTTCACATCACCTTTTACCTCTGTAAGTTCTTCTGGCAATTCCTCCATTGTATCTAATCTAAGCAAATCGAATACATGTGTCGCAGAAGCATAAGATTGTTCCAATTCCCCAAATCTAGTAACAACAGTACTTATGTTGTTAAAAATCTTTGAGACATAGTCTATTACTATATACAAACTTCCTACAGAAACCGCATAATCACCAGTTATTTTGCCCACACCAAAGTACAAAAGAACCAGTATTGTTCCCACATAACTTAGAGCATCAATTGCTCTGTACCCTCCGTAGCTTCTAACTTTTGTGACTTTTAAATTAGCTTTAAATATATTATCATTTATATCATTAAATTCACTTTTTATATAATCTTCTTTGTTAAATGCCTGGATAATTTCTATATTTTGTATATTTTCATTGATACTAGCATTTATATCCCCAACAAACTGACGGTTAAGTGTTGTATACTTTGCTGTTTTATACCTTAAGTCTTTAAATATAATGTAGATTATTGGTACTAGTATTAAAAGCAACATAGCAACAGGAAAATTCGTTATTAGAATCATTCCATAGATACTAACAATCATGATAGTTGAAGTTGTCATGTCTGCTAAAATTAATTGAAACATCATCTTCAGTCTATTTGTATCATTTGTGATTCGGGAAACTATATCCCCAGCAGGTAAATTATCAAAATATGATATTGGAAGTTTAGTAACATGTTTGTAAACATCCTTTTGGGCATTAAATGAAATTTTATTTGCAGCTTGTTCAAAAGCAATAAGAGCCAAATTTCCAAACAATCCGCAAAGAACATATACTATCAAATAAATACCTAGAAGCTTTGCTATTGAAACAAAATCAGACATCGTCATACCTAATTTTATATAGTTATTAAGTATATAACCTATTATAATAGGACCTATTATTTCCAAAGCTGTACGAATAAAGGAAATCAACAATCCAGTTGATAAAGATTTCGCTTCCTTCTTAGCATATTGTTTTAATTTTTTTGTCACAAATTCATTACGCAATTTATTCTTCATCAAAACGGCTCCTTGCTATCTGATTCATATATTGATCAAAATACCATCTTCCTTCCTTAAGAAGTTCATCATGGGTTCCACTCTCGACGATTTTTCCCTTATCAAGAACTATTATTTCATCAAGGTCTTTAACTTGACTTATCCTGTGACTTGCAATAATTGTAGTCTTACCTTTCCTGTTGGTCTCAATATTATTGATGATATTCTTTTCTGTTCTTCCGTCTACAGCACTCATTGCATCATCTAATATCAAAATATGGGGATCCTTTAAAAAGGCTCTTGCAATACTGATTCTCTGTTTCTGCCCACCTGATAGGGAAATTCCTTTCTCGCCAGCAAGTGTATCTAATCCTTTAGGAAATGTGTTAAGATCTTTTTCCAAATCAGCAAGTCTTATTGCTTCCATTACTTCTTCATCAGTAGCATCTTGTTTAGAGAGTTTAATATTATCCCTTATTGTTTTAGAAAATATCATATGGTTTTGTGGTACATACCCCGTTAGTTCTCTTATACTTGAAATGGTGTATCTATCAATCTTTTCTCCATCAAGGTATATACTATCTGTCTCCATTGGATAAAGAGTTAATAATTGCTTTAAAAAAGTGGATTTTCCAGAACCAGTCTTGCCTAGTATTCCCAAGGATTTACCATTTTCTAATCTAATATTTAAATTTTTTAAGATATCTTCTTTTGATGATGGGTATCTGAAATTGTGATTTCTAAATTCCATATCTGAATTTGTCTTTACATCCACAGCCTGGTAACTCTCAACAATATCTTCTTCATAATCCAATACCTCTTGAATTCTATCCATAGATGCACTGGCCTGTTGTTTGATATTGATAAAGTTACCAAAAGCATACATGGGCCATACTAGCATATTCAAATAATAGGTAAAGGAAACTAGTTGTCCTATAGAAATCTCGCCTCTAGAGATTAAAAAGGATCCATAGCCTATTGCTATGATAAATGTAAGTGCTGGTATAATAGTTTGAATAGGAGTTATTAGGGCTTGATATTTTACAACATCCAGGTTTCTATCAACTAAGTCCTGTCCCCTTTTCTCAAATTTATCATATCGTGATTTTTGAAGATTAAAGACTCGAATTATCCTTATTCCTTCAATGTCTTCTAGAACATTTGTATTTAGTTTGTCAAATGCTCTTTGCACCTTATCCCATCTTACATAAATCTGATTTCCAATTAAGATAACTAAGTATGCAAGTATTGGAAGTGGCACTATGGAAGCTAAAGTCAATTTTACATCTACAACGACCATCATCATAATTATGATAAGCAAAGGAAACATTGTGGAATCAAACAAACTAAGGGTGCCAAAACCAGCTAATTCACTAATTCTATCTACATCATTAGTTGCTTTTGCCATAAGGGAACCAGTTGAATTCTCTTCGAAAAATTTTAGGGATTGTTTTAACAACTTATTCATAAGATTGTCCCTAGCTTTATAATCTATCTCATTAGCTGCTCTGAATGTAAAATAGCTCCAGCCCATAGCAAAGAAATACTTTATGATTATGATGAGCAGATTAACACTTAAGATAATAAGAAATGGCTTTAGAGCAATAGTTCCCTCAAATATCATATCAGTCAATCTACCAGTTATATAAGGCGGTATCAATCCGACTAAATTACTCAAAAACAAAAAAAGAATAGCTAAAATATATTTAATTTTGTAATAGGAAATAAACCACCAGAATTTTTTAAACATACATCCTCCTTATTTAAGCATAAAATTATAATTGTCTTGTTAAATATTCATTACATAAGAGAATATACCCTTTCCATCTCTCTTTTAAGCTAAGATTATAATCTCTAAAATCAAATATCAGTTTACTAGTAGTAAAAACCACCAATCATGTTCATAGATGGATATTCTTACCCAATAGCTATAACTTCAACATAAAAAATGAGACCAAGATTTCTCTTGGTCTTCTATACACTATACTTGAACCTCCAGCAAACCTTCAGTACCCCTTTGTATCTATTAATGTTTTTCAAAATACTCCTCGATTATTTTAGTTTCAAATATTTAGGAGCCCCATCAATCTCGCATTGCTGATTTACCAGCTGGAATTGTAATCAAAATAGAAATAATCGCTATTATTACCATGACCAAATTGAATAGCAATGCTATTGCCGCAGCATAACGTATTGAAATATTGTCAACACGCCCCCAGAAAAAACCTTCAATAAACTTTACTCTGCCATTACTAAATCCTGTAAATATTGCAGCTGAGATTGCCACGCCAAAGGCAGCACCTAAAGAGGATGCCATTTTATAAATTCCTGAAGCTGAACCAGCTTTTTCTGCTGGAACTGTGGATAAGGCAGCATCCGTAGATGGTGTAGCATAGAAACCTAAACCTACTCCAAAAAAAGTAAAGCCGATTGTAGCTATTACCATATATTGACTAGTTAAAACAAAGGTAAAGGATGTCATAAAAATGCCAATTCCAGTAATGATACAGCCTAAAATCATCGGTTTACGAGCCCCCCACTTTTGCAGCATCTTTTCACCAACCCTGATTGTCACAATAATGGCAATCAAATACCCAATAGTCAGTAGACCAGACTGAAAAGAAGTTAGCCCTGCTCCTAACTGTACCAATGACAAAACCACTATTAATGTACCAGCAGCTCCATTTAGTAAAAAATTTGAAATTGCTGCTCCAGTATAAGTTTTATTTTTAAATAAATTAAAGTCAATAAAGCTGTTTTTTTTGCTTCTTTCAATCATGAAAAAATCGAAAAGCATTATAATAGACAATGCAACAAGGCCCAATATAACAAGACTTGACCAGCCGATTCTAGCCCCCTGCCCTATGACTATATTTAATGCTACCATTCCAATCATAAAAGTAAAAACTCCTGCAAAGTCAAAACTCTGATATTTGTCCTTAGAAGGTGTTACGCTTTCTGGCGTTCCATTGATTAGAAAAAAACTTCCTATTGCAACAATAATAGATATCCAAAATATCCAGCGCCACCCAATAGTTGAAGTGACGAATCCACCAAAAAGTGAACAAAGACCAGATCCTCCCCAGGAACCAATAGACCAGAAACTAATAGCTCTCTGACGTTCAGTCCCTTGATAGTAATCCTTAATTAATGCCAAGGTGTTAGGCATTATACAAGCAGCTGAAAGACCCTGGACAATACGTCCTGTAATTAAAAAAACTGCAGTTCCTTTAGGTGATGCAGCAATAAACAGAGAACCTATTATACTCATAAAAAGCCCTATTTTTGTAATTTTGATACGACCAAACCTGTCACCTAAACCTCCAATTACAACTATAAAAATGCCTGAGAATAAAGCTGTTATACTGACAGCAATATTACTGGTATTTACATCAATCCCTAAATCAGTACGAATTGTTGGTGCAATATTCAAAGTTGTTTGAGCGAAAAGCCAGAAAGTAATGACACTCATTACAATGCCAAATAGTAATCTGTCATTACCTTGATAATGTTGTGCTATTTCTTTGTCCTTTTTCATGTAATAATACCACCTTTTAGACTATTCTGACCTTTAGCTCTATAAATTATACTTATACAGCAATTTATTATGGTGCTTTATTACATCCTTACAGGAGCCTAAGAACTTGTTGTGAATTATGCATTTTTTCAGGTTGATGGTAATCCTCCCATAAAATATCATTAGCATAAGTATACTTTCTTTGATATCTACTCCAATTGGTATGGGAGATATCAGTTTTCAATAAAAATATAAGCAGTTTTTCTCAAGGGAAATTATTTTAATATTGTATAATTAAGTGAACATAAGCATAAAGAGGAAAATATTAGTTTTTAATTTAAAATAATGGAGGTGCTATTATGCAAATGAACAAAGTAAAAAAAGGGCTATTGAAAATATTGAAAATGATTATTGTCCTATCTATTTTATTGTTAACAGGTTGTGATACCAATAGTCCTGCACCTGAAATAATAAACAATCAAGAAGATACACCCAACAAAGATGTTTTGTTGGTGGAAGAACCTTTATTAGAAGAGGAAGATTTTGATTGGGTAATTGAAGTAGATGATACAAGTGAAATAATTCCATATGTAGAAGGCAACAGAATGATAGGTCGACTGAGAATGAGATTAGTAAATAGAAGTGGCTATGCATCAGGTGATTATGTAGGAGAATCTATGTTAAGGATTCTAATGTATAAGGAAGATGCCTGTGAGTTTCAAGGGCAACACTTACCATTTTTAGTAGCTATAGACTATACTTCTGAAACAGCTACATGCAATATAGAACCAACATCAGATGATTTTGAGCCTGTACCATTAATCCCATCATCTGATGAGGTTTCCCTAGCCCCTTTAGCCCCTCTTATTATAGAAGGATATAGTGGTGTAGGAGAAAACAATTATGTAGCTTCAGAATTTGCTTCCATGATAACTGATCCTACTGATATAGAAGATGAGGAGACAGAACTTTTTCGTTTTGTTCTTACAACAAAAGAAGGGGTAGCTAACATTATCGTTCAACATCCAATACTTGGTCCATTTACTTTTACTGGAAAGATGATTGGCTATGGAAAAGAGTCAAAAGTAGCAGATATACTCCTTGAACCATTCCCTATATCCGATGATGATGAAACATGGGCTAGATTCAGTAAGTAAGAGTATCTTAAACTTATATCTTGACATAAAAGAAAGCGAAGACCATCGATCATAATTTGACCGAAGACTTCGCCTCTTTTAGTTTGTATATTAAGTTTTGATTCTGCCTCTTAATCTAATTCAATTGTTCCAGCATTTAATGCATAATAACGTCCCTTTTGTGCCATTAGACCCTCATGGTCTCCACGCTCAATTATTTCTCCTTGTTCAAGTACCATAATGGCATTGGAATCACGAACTGTAGAAAGTCTATGAGCAATTACAAAGGTTGTTCTACCTTCCATAAGCTTATCCATTCCTTCAGATATAAGTTTTTCAGTTCTTGTATCTACTGAGGATGTAGCCTCATCCAGGATAAGAATCTCAGGATCTGCAATAGCTGCTCTTGCAATGGAAAGAAGCTGTCTTTCACCCTGTGAAAGGTTCTGCCCATCTGTTATAAGCATAGTGTCATAGCCTTGAGGTAGATGCTTAATAAAGTAGTGTGCATTAGCAAGCTTTGCTGCTTCTTTTACCTCTTCATCTGTAGCATCTAGTCTACCATATCTTATATTATCTGCTACTGTTCCTTCAAATAAGTGAACATCTTGCAGAACTATACTCATGGTACTTCTTAAGTCGAACTTATTTATTCTTCTAATATCTACTCCATCATAAAGAATCGAACCATTATTTATTTCATAGAAGCGGTTTATAAGGTTTGTAATAGTAGTTTTTCCTGCTCCTGTAGAACCAACAAAGGCAATTTTTTGTCCTGGTTTTGCATATAGATTAATGTTGTTTAAGACCTGCTTTTCAGGTACATATCCAAAGTCTACATCCTTAAATGTAATGTACCCATTAACCGGAACATTCTCATAACTACCATCTTCTTTTGGAACCTTCCAACAGCAGTTACCCACTCCATTACAATCCCTTACAAGTCTTACATCACCTTCATCCATTTCTACTTCCTCATCCAGGATGTTGAAGATTCTTTCAGCACCCGCTAGAGCTGCAAACAAGGTATTAAGTTGATTAGATACCATAGTTATAGGTCTTGATATAGTTCTTGTATATTGTAAGAAGGCAGCAATATTACCTACACTAAGAGAACCTTTAATTACTAAAAAGGAACCTAGCATAGCTGTTACGGAATAGAGTACAAAGGTTAGGTTTCCCATTATTGGCATTAGCATAACACCAAATGTAGAAGCTCGAGATGATGATTTTCTTAATTCATCATTTCTGTTCCTAAAATCTTCAATTGCTCTATCCTCATAATTAAATACCTTTACTACCTTTTGCCCTGACATCATTTCCTCGATATAGCCATTCATATCTGCAAGCCTAATCTGCTGATTTCTAAAGTAACCAGCAGATTTTGAACCAATAAACTTAATAACAACAAACATTAATATTAGCATAATAGCTACTACAAGGGTAAGGACTGGACTAATGACTAACATCATAATAAAAGTACCTATAACTGTTACTATTGATATGATAATTTGGGAAACAGCCTGTTCTAGTGACTGATTCAACATATCCACATCATTTGTAAAGGTGGACATCAGCTCTCCATGAGAATGGGTATCAAAGTAGGAAATTGGTAGCTTTTCCATATGTGCAAACATTTCTTCACGGATTCTATGGATTATCTTCTGAGCTAACCCTGCCATGGTGCGATTGCCTATATACTGTCCAAGGGCAACTACCAATACAAATCCTGCCATTATAAGCATATATTTTATTGCATTGTTAGTAGATCCCCCACTGACAAATATATCTATTATAGGGCTTAACATCCCAGTTGCAGCTACTTCTGCCAAGGATGAAAGGATTATTGATAGTATTCCAAATACAAATAGAAATTTGTAAAATTTAAAGTAACCAAATAGCCTAATAAGGGTTTTCTTGGAGTCCTTTGGTTTAAATGCAGCTTTACTTTTCTTATTCATCATTCTCCAATCACTCCTTTCTGCTGTGACTCATATATTTCTTTATAGATTGGAGATTCTTGCATCAGTTCATCATGAGAACCCATGGATTCTATATTTCCTTCATGCATAACAATTATCCTATCTGCCTGCTGTATTGATGAAATTCGTTGAGCTATTATAATAGTAGTAACATCAGGTAGATCCTGTTTAAATACTTTTTGAATCTTGGCATCTGTAGTCATATCTACAGCACTTGTAGAGTCATCCAATATAATTGCTTTTGGTGACTTCATTAGAGCTCGGGCAATAGAAAGTCTTTGCTTTTGTCCACCAGAGTAGTTATCACCGTTCTGTTCTACAATATGATCCAATCCATCCTCGTAGGTAGATACAAATTCCCAGGCCTGTGCATGTTTTAATGCCTCTATTATCTCTTCGTCAGTTGCATTCTCGTTACCCCACTTCATGTTGCTTCTTAAAGTACCTGAGAATAAGGTATTCTTTTGTAATACAAAGGCTACCTTATCACGAAGTAGTTCTATATCGTAATCTCTTACATCTACTCCTCCTACCTTTACAGAGCCTCCAGTTACATCATAAAGTCTAGCTATTAGCTGAACCAATGTGGATTTTGAAGAACCCGTTGAACCTATAATGCCTAAAGTCTCCCCAGAATTAATACTAAAGTTTACATTCTTAAGAGTATGTTCAGAACTACCTGGATATATAAAACTAACATTTTCAAAGGATATTTTTCCATCCTTCATTTCATTAATTGGGTTTGATATTTCCTTTATCTCAGATTCAGTATTTACAACTTCTAAAATTCTTGATATAGAAGCAGAACCACGTAAAAGATTCATAAAGTACATTGATATCATCATCAATGACATAAGAACCTGAGTAATATATGTTACAAAGGATATAAGAGCTCCTCCACTCATACTTCCCACTGTAATTTGCTTACCTCCAAACCACAATACTGCAATTATTGTAGCATAAACAATCAAATTAAATACAGGCATCAAGAATATTATATATGAAATAGCTTTTAGAGCTGTATTCATTAAATCATCATTTTTTTCTTTAAATTTAGCTTCTTCAAAATCTTGTCTGTTAAAAGACTTAACAACCCTCATATTTGTTAAGTTTTCCTGAATTACTCCATTTACTTTGTCTACATGAGTTTGAAGTTTTATGAAAAGCGGTCTTGCCTTGCTTAATGCAATGGTTATTGCTATAGCTAAAACAGGCAATGATATTAGAAATACCCTAGCCAAGGATGCATTTATACTAAATGCCATAATAAGTGCAAAAATCATCATAGATGGGGCCCTAATAGCCATTCTAAGGCTCATCATAGTTACCTGTCCTACGGTATTACAGTCATTTGTAAGCCGTGTAATTAATGATGATACTGTAAAAGTATCTAGATTTGCAAAAGAAAAACTCTGAATCTTTCCAAATACCTTTTGTCTTATTTCAGCAGCAAATCCATACCCAGCACTTGCACCGAAAAAAGAGCTAGAAACTCCGAAAAACATAGCAAAAAGTGCTACTAATATCATCACAATTCCAGTTTTTATAATATAGTCTATGTCTTGATTTGCAATACCTACATCTACGATTCTAGACATAAGATATGGAATAATTACATCTCCTAATACTTCCAAGATCATAAATATTGGACTCAATACTGCAAATACAATATATTTCTTCATTAATGGTAATAATTTTCTCAATATACCCCTCCTATTCTAAATATTTTCTATTTCTTCATTACTTATCTTTTCTAGATTCGAATTGATTCTCTTTAAGTATTTATCGAGTTCATTTAGTTCATCATCTTTAAATCCTATAAAGATATCCTTATATACTTTAAGTATATAGCTTTCATAATCCTTGATAAAATTTTCTCCTTTTTTGGTTACTACTAATCTGTTATATCTCATATCCGTTTGCAATGGTATTTGCTCAAGAATATTCTCTTGAATAAGTCTCTTTACCGAATGGCTCATAGCACCTTCTGTAAATCTCATCTCCTTAGCTAGATCCTTTTGACTCTTATCCGGATATTTTTTAACCAGCATTGCTAGATGAAGTAAACCAATTCTTAAATTATATTTATTTATTTTTTGTTGCATTAACTGTGCAAGCCTAGTATGAGTCTCCTTTAGCTGCATTGCCACATCTGTTTCAAACATATTTTACCTCCAATCACTTTAGCGCTAAACTGTTTTCTGTACAATACTTTAATACTAAACTATTTCTTAGCATTTGTCAATATAAATTTACTATAGTTACCTCTTTTCAAAGACTAAAAAATCTTGATATTTTATCTATCAAGATTTTTTAAGATTATTTTTCAATTGTTGGTAGTCTATTTATTATCCCATCTTTGCCTAAAATCTTCCTGTTGCTATCTGAACACCTATGGATACAAAAACTACTAGAGTATCTACAATAAATCCCAGAATCATTGGCTTAAACCCAATATCTTTGATATCTCCGAAACTTGTTTTAAGGCCAATAGCTGATAAAGCCATTACCATGGAGAATTTTGAGGTTTTTGAAAGAGCAGGTATTAGAGTATTAGGTATAATACCTGTACTTCGAAGTGCTACAACAACAAGAAACAAAATAATAAAGTAAGGGAAAATTTTCTTGAAGTTAACAGATGTACGCCCATGCACACCATTTGATTTTGCTTCTAATCTTTCTGTTATAATAGAGAATATTAATACATATGGAATTATAAACAATGTTCTTGTGAGTTTTACTATAACTGCTGTATTTCCTGCAAGTTCAGAAAAAGCATAGCCTGCTGCTACAACTGATGATGTATCATTAACAGCAGTGCCTGTCCACAAACCATATCCCATACTAGACATACCAAGGGCAATACCAATCCATGGAAATACGACAACTGTAAGAACATCAAATATAAATGTTGATGAAATTGCATATGCTACATCTTCATCTTTTGCTTTAATAACGGGTCCTACTGCTGCCACAGCAGAACCACCACATATTGCTGTACTGACTGCCAATAGATTTGTAAGTTTCCAGTTCATCCCGAACATTTTACCTATTAAGTTTCCCGCACCAAATGCAGTTGCCATAGTAAAGATCATTACAAAAAGTGAGTATTTCCCTACACTTAAAACTTCAGAAAAATTCATATTAACACCCATAAGTATAATACCAATACGAAGAACAATCTTTCCTGTATAACTTACTCCTGCATTGAATTGCTTATATTTATTTAATATGGGATTCAATGCCATACCAACTAGAAGAGCCATAACAGTTGCCCCTATAATATCACCTGGAATTAGGCTACTCAAAAACATTGCAACAATTGCAACACAAGCACTAAGTAGCAATCCAGGTGCTATGTTGTATAATTTTTTAAACATAATACACCTCCAAAGTTAATAAAATACTAACTTGAATATACCACTTAACTTCGATAAAATGAAATTATAATATTTTATATTTGTATAAATTAAACTTATATAAAGGTTTCTAATGTTAGATAATAGATTACAGACATTACTTACACTTTGTGGAACTTGTATACCAAAGACTGCTCAAAAATTAAACATGACACAATCCGCTGTTTCGTAGCATATCCAGTTTTTAGACAATTATTATCAGGTGGTATTGATTTCAGGGGAGGGAAAAATAGACTTCGCCTTGTTGGGGGGCCACTTTAATCAAAATCATTTTGAATTTAAACTAATATCCAATGAAATATTTATTGGTGTCTGTTCTCCTGATAGCAAGATTGGATCCAAAACCACTGATTTGGTGGAACGCCTTAGTTATTTAAAATAAAAAATGAGCTGATACACCATTACATGTACCACCCATTTTTTTATCTACTATTATAGTCCTTCTACCTTCTCTATTGACTCTGCATAGTAAGTTGTCAATACCTTCATATAGCCATTGAACATACTATTCACTTCATCATCACCGGTATCAACTAACAGTGGTCTTCCTTCCAGAGAGAGAAGTTTATTCTTTGGAGCAATAATCCTTACATTATCTTTGCCTACTTTTTTAATGACCTCAGCACTTATTTGCTGATTGCCCCTTCCAAAGATGTAGCCTTGACCACCAATTACAGTTACTACTATCTTTGCCTTCTGATCACCTATAATATCTAGGATTTTCTTTTCATTTACATCAGATGCTATTAGCTCTTTATTCTTTACAATATCTATTCCTAGCAAAGTATTAGGTAAGCCTAGCTTTTCCATAATAGGTCTAGTTGATGTACCTGAGCCTATTATATAGAATGTATCTGCTTCTTCTTCCATTTCTTCTATAATTCTATCAGAAATTCCATCTAAAGCTTCTTCTTCTGATCCTATCCCACTAGATTTAGTGGTTTGGATAAGCTCTGGTTCTAAAGGTATTCTCATATATCCAAACAATCTAGCTGTAACAGTACCTTCCCTAAAGGCTTCTTCATCTATATCCATTACCTCTGCTTCTTTTGTTTCTATATGTTCATCTTGTAAATATTTAAATGCTATTTGCCCTGCTGCCTTAGGATGACTTGCATATACTGCTGAGTGGATTTTAACTCCTGCAGGTATTCCTATGACTGGCACTTGAGTACCGATTGCATTGTAAATATTTCTAGCTGTACCATCACCACCAGCAAAAAGTATTAGATCTACGCCCATCTCAACCATTATTCTTGCAGCTTCCTCTGTATCTTCAGGTCCAAAGCTAGTCTTTCCTTCCTCAAAAACTATAGGATTAAAGCCTAGGCCAATAGCCTCTTCCTCTCCCATTTTTCCTGGATAAGTGTATATTTGTAATTCATCTTTCAGAGGCAACAATATTTCCAAGGCCTTCAGTGCTTTTCCAGGGGACTCTGGAACTGCCCCTAGGCTTCTGGCTTTTTCTAAAACTTCAGCACCATCTGTACCCTTTAACCCTACTCTTCCACCCATACCTGCAATAGGATTAACAATTAAGCCTAATTTCATGAAAACACCTCACTATCTTTTATAGGCAACCTTTCCATCAATTATTGTTACATAAGTTTTAGCATCCACATCTTTTAGTGGATTGCCATCAAATATTACGATATCTGCATCTTTCCCTACTTCTATACTACCTATTCTATCTTGTAATCCAACTATTTCAGCTGCATTTATTGTAATAGCCTTCAATGCGTCCATTTCAGGAAGCCCAGCACTGTGAGCTAATCCTGCACATAGAGATAGATGTTGTAGCGGAATTACTGGAGAGTCTGTAATTATTGCTATTTTAACTCCAGCTTCATTCAATACTCTTGGAGTATCAAAGGATTTATTCTGTAATTCAAATTTAGATCTATTTCCAAATGTTGGTCCTACTAAGGCAGCTTTACCTTCTTGAACCAATTGGTCAGCAATTAAATGTCCTTCTGTACAATGGTCTAAGGTTATATCAAGGTCAAATTCCTTAGCGATTCTTAAAGCTGTAAATATATCATCTGCCCTATGAGCATGAGCTTTCAATGGAATTTCCTTTTTAAGTACAGGTATCATTGCTTCCATTTTCATATCATAATCAGGCATTTTTGAAGCATCTTCTGCTCTTTCCTTCTTTTCTAAATAAGTCTTTGCCTTAAATAATGTATCTCTAAGGATTGAAGCAGTAGCCATTCTTGTCATAGGTGATTTCTTTTGAGCATCATATACTCTCTTTGGATTTTCTCCAAAGGCAATTTTCATAGCAACAGGATCTTTTATAATCATATCGTCTACTCTATTTCCATAGGTCTTTATAGCTACAAAAGTTCCGCCTATTACATTTGCACTACCAGGTCCTGTTACAGCTGTAGTTACTCCACCCTGATATGCTTCTTCAAAGGAAATATCCATTGGGTTTATAGCGTCAATAGCTCTTAATTGAGGAGTAACAGGATCTGTCATTTCATTTCCATCACTACCTTCAAATCCTATGCCTTCTTCCCACATACCTAGATGACAATGAGCATCAATAAATCCAGGAGTCACCATTCTACCTTCTGCATCTATTACCTTTGCATCAAGTGGCGCTATAATATCTTTTCCTACTTCTACTATTTTACCCTCTTTTATTAAGATTGAACCATTCTCAATTACTTCTCCTGCCATAGTGTATATTCTTCCGTTTTTAATGAATATCATTTAATAGCCTCCTTTTATTTCGTTACTCTAAACAATATTATATAATTTATTTTACAATTCATCAACTAGTTATTTAAATACCCTTCATAGTTAAGGAAATTCTGCCTTTTTCAAGATTTACTTCTAGTATCTTTACTTTAACAATATCTCCAACCTTAACTACATCTTTTGGATGTTTTACAAATTTTTCTGAAAGGTGAGATATATGAACTAAGCCATCTTCTTTAACTCCTATATCTACAAAGGCACCAAAGTCTACTACATTCCTTATGGTACCATTTAATACCATCTCTGGCTGTAAATCTTCTATCTTAAGTACATCTTGTCTTAAAATAGGCTTTGGCATCTCGTCTCTAGGGTCTCTCCCAGGTTTCTCCAGCTCTTTGATGATATCTTGCAATGTTGGGACTCCTACATCTAATTCATCAGATATTTTTTCCATATCTACTGTAGTATAATCCATTTTCAATAATTTTTCTGCAACCTCATAGGACTCGGGATGAACTCCAGTATTATCTAAAGGATTATTCCCACCTGGAATACGCAAAAATCCTGCACATTGGATATAAGTCTTTTCTCCAAGACCCTTTACCTTAAGTAATTCTTTCCTATTTGCAAACTTACCCTTTTCTTCCCTAGCACTGATTATACTATTTGCAACCTTTGTAGATATTCCCGACACATATTTCAACAATGATGGAGATGCAGTATTTAAATCTACTCCCACAGTATTTACACAATCCTCTACTACTCCTGTAAGGGCTTCATCTAGCTTTCCTTGGTTTAAATCATGTTGGTATTGACCTACACCAATATGTCTTGGTTCTATCTTTACAAGCTCCGCCAGAGGGTCCTGAAGCCTTCTTCCAATGGATACTGCTCCTCTTATGGTAACATCTAAATCTGGAAATTCTTTTATACCTACTTCTGACGCAGAATAAATAGATGCTCCTGATTCACTTACGATTATATAGGATATTTCCTTATCTATTTCCTTTAGCATTTCAGCTACTACCATTTCAGTTTCTCTAGAAGCTGTACCATTTCCAATGGAGATTATATTCACATCATATTTATTGATAAATTCCTTTAATTTGACTTTTGTTGCTTCCACCTTATTTTGAGGTTCTGTAGGATATACTGTTGTATAATCTAGTACCTTTCCTGTTTCATCCACAACAGCTACTTTACATCCTGTTCTAAAACCTGGATCTATTGCCATTACATTTTTACCTTTAATAGGTGGTTGCATAAGCAATGGATTTAAATTAATAGCAAAAACCTTAATAGCCTCTTCTTCAGCTCTTTCTGTTAAATTATTTCTTACTTCCCTCTCTATGGAAGGAAATAAAAGTCTCTTATAGCTGTCCTCAACTGATTTTTCAAGATAGAATGCAGTAAAATGATTTTTATCTTTTATTAGCCTATATCCTAATCTATTGACGATTTCTTCATCTTGTACATCAAAGGATACCTTTAATTTCTTATCCTTCTCTCCACGATTTATTGCCAAGACTCTATGATTTGCTATGGTCTTTATTGGCTCCTTGTAATCATAGTACATCTCATATACTGTTTTTTCTTCTTTATCTACTGCCACTACAAGGATAATTCCTTTATCAAAAACAATCTTTCTGGCCATATCCCTATTATCTGGGTCATCAGATACAATTTCAGCGATTATATCCATAGCACCCGCTAATGCTTCTTCTTCATTATTTACGCCTTTTTCCTCGTCTATAAAACTAAGTAGAAATTTATTGAATTCTTCTTTATCTAAGGATTGATTCAAGATTACTTCAGCTAGAGGCTCTAAGCCCTTTTCCTTTGCAATAGTTGCTCTAGTCCTTCTCTTTGGTCTAAATGGTCTATATAGGTCATCAATTCTTTGAAGGGTTTGTGACTCTAGGATTTCCTTTCTTAATTCCTCCGTCAACTTGCCTTGTTCATCTATTAGCCTAATAACTTCTTCTTTTCTAGCTTCTAGATTTCTTAGGTAAGTTAGCCTATTGGATAGATCCCTAATAACAATATCCTGCAGCTCTCCAGTTTGCTCCTTCCTATACCTAGCTATAAATGGAATAGTATTCCCTTCATCTAATAGCTCTACAGTGTTCTTAACTTGAGAAGGTTTTAGTTTAAATTCCTCCGTAAGTACTTTTAAAATATCCATTTTCATCTTCCCTTCTGATTAATTTCCTTTATTCCATATCTCAAAAAAGCCCTTTTTTTATGAAAGGGCTTTTTGCTTTAGGTATTCGTTTATAAATATGTCTATATCCCCATCCATTACTCCATATACATCCCCTACTTCAGCATTGGTTCTATGATCTTTTACCATGCTATATGGATGAAAAACATAGGATCTAATTTGAGATCCCCACCCTATTTGACTATAGCTGCCTTGTAAGTCCTCAATCTTTTCTTTTTGCTCTTCTTCTTTTATTTGAACTAATTTGGCTTTTAACATATTCATAGCTGTTTGTCTATTACTCAGCTGGGATCTTTCATTTTGACATTGCACTACTACTCCAGTAGGCAAATGTGTAATCCTCACTGCGGAGTCCGTAGTGTTGACATGCTGACCTCCAGCTCCACCTGATCTATAGGTGTCTATTTTTAAATCTGATGGATTTATTTCTATATTATCATTATCATCTAGCTCTGGATATACATCTATACTAGCAAAGGAAGTATGCCTTTTCCCTGCAGAATCAAAGGGTGAAATACGAACGAGTCTGTGCACACCTTTTTCCGATTTTAAATATCCATAGGCATTATACCCTTTAATTAATAATGTTACAGCTTTTATTCCACCTTCAGTATCAGCTATAAGGTCTAGAGTCTCTACTTGAAAAGCTCTTTGGTCTGACCATCTTCTATAAAGTCTAAGAAGCATTTCAGCCCAATCTTGAGCCTCCAATCCTCCTGCACCAGAATGTATGGAAAGAATAGCGTTGTTTTTATCAAACTCTCCTGATAACAAAGTACTTAGTTTAAAATCATCTGCAGTAATAGTAATCTTTTTAAGTCCTTCTTCTATCTCTTTATACATATCATAGGCTTCTTCTTCTAATACTAAATCCATTAAAGCTTCTAAATCTTCTATTCCACTAATTAAATCATCGTATTCTTTGATTTGATTTTTTAGAGCTTTAATTTCTTGCATTACTTTTTGGGCTTTATCTACATCTTTCCAAAAATCTTCTTCATAGGATTGTCTTTCAAAATGAACTACATCTTCCCTAAGACCTTCTATGTCAAAGTGAAACACCCAATTCTTCCACCATAACTCTTATTTCATGAAGTTTTTCCTTATCTAAATAAATATCTTCCACTTAATCACTCCTGCCCGCAGCATTTCTTATATTTCTTACCACTACCACATGGACAAGGGTCATTTCTGCCTACTTTTTTCTCCTTATTCACTATGGTTTTAGTTATTTCATCTGCATTTGTAGCTAATGGTTCTGCTACTCTTTTCCTTTGAATCTTATCTGGGTTTTCCACTTGATATAAGTATTTTACAGTATCTTCCCAAATACTATGAGTCATTTCATCAAACATATCAAAACCCTCTCTTTGATATGCACGAACTGGATCCTCTTGACCATAAGCCCTTAGTCCAATACCCTGTCTAAACTGATCCATAGCATCTATATGGTCCATCCACTTACTATCTACTACTTGAAGTAGAACTACCCTTTCCACTTCTCTAAATCTTTCTTCACCAAATTCTTCTTCCTTAGCTTTATATTTTGCCTCAGCAGCTTCAATAATCCTGTCAGTAAGGATTTCTTTAGTCAGACTTTCAATATCATCAAATTTTAAGAAGCCTTTCTTTATATTTAAAAGATTAACCATGGCATTTTCTAATCCTTCAATATCCCACTCTTCTGGGAACTTACTTTGTCTAGTAAATATCTCAACATTCTCTCCTATTAGAGATTTTGTCATATCTTGAATATAGGATCTTAGATTTTCACCTTCTAATACTTTTCTTCTCTCACCATAGATTACTTCCCTTTGCTTATTCATTACATCATCATATTTCAATACATGTTTTCTAATTCCAAAGTTATTCCCTTCTACCTTCTTTTGGGCATTTTCTATGGTCTTTGTTAAAATTGAATGCTCTAATGGTTCATCTTCTGGCATTTTTAAGGTATCAATTAGGTTTTGCATCCTTTCACCACCAAATAGCCTCATTAAATCATCGTCTAGCCCAATGTAGAACCTTGTAGAACCAGGGTCTCCTTGTCTACCGGAACGACCTCTAAGCTGATTATCTATACGCCTAGATTCATGTCTTTCTGTACCAATTATGTGAAGTCCACCTGCTGCTAGGACCTTTTTATTATTTTCATCAGTTTCTAATTTATATTTATCATGTAATTCCTTATATACTTTCCTTGCTTCCATGACTTCTTCACTATCTGTATCAAAAAAACTATCCACAAGGGCTAATACTTCATCTGGATAACCTTTCTTCTGCATCTCCAGTTTAGCAATAAACTCTGGATTTCCTCCTAATACAATATCTGTACCTCTACCTGCCATATTTGTGGCAATAGTCACGGCATTATATCTACCAGCTTGAGCTACAATTTCTGCCTCTCTACTATGCTGTTTTGCATTTAATACTTCGTGAGGAATTCCTTCCTTCTTAAGTAGTTTTGAAAGAGCCTCAGACTTTTCAATTGATATAGTACCCACTAATACTGGCTGACCTGTACTATGTCTTTCTTTTATTTCATTGACTACTGCCTTAAATTTAGCATTTTCATTACGATATACACTATCGGCTAAGTCATCTCTAATTATTGGCTTGTTAGTAGGTATTTCTACTACATCCATATTATATATCTCTCTAAATTCTGATTCCTCAGTCTTAGCAGTTCCTGTCATACCAGAAAGCTTCATATACATTCTAAAATAGTTTTGGAATGTAATAGTAGCTAAAGTCTTAGACTCAGATTTTACATTCATCTTTTCCTTAGCTTCTATGGCTTGGTGAAGTCCATCACTATATCTTCTTCCATACATTAGTCTTCCTGTAAATTCATCTACAATAATTACTTCTCCATCATTGACTACATAATCAATATCTCTTTTCATTATGGATCTAGCCTTTAGGGCTTGATTCACATGATGAGCTATTTCCATATTTTCCATATCCGATAAATTCTCTATACCAAAGAAGGATTCTGCCTTAGCAGTACCATTTTCAGTAAGAGAACAAGATTTTGCTTTTTCATCTATTAAGAAATCTACTGTTTCTTCTTTTATTTCCCTATTAAAGGGATCTGTTTTATCTTCCTTTGGATCTATTATTCTACTACTAAGAGACCTTACAAAATTATCAGCCACTTCATAAAGTTTAGTAGATTTGTCACCCGTACCAGAAATAATCAATGGAGTCCTAGCCTCATCTACTAATATACTATCCACTTCGTCAACTATGGAAAAATAAAGAGGTCTTTGAACCATCTCTTCCTTGTATATGACCATATTATCCCTAAGGTAGTCAAATCCATATTCATTATTTGTACCATAAGTAATATCACAATTATAAGCTGCTTTTCTTTCAGCATTAGTAATACCATGTACAATACAACCAACTGTAAGCCCTAGAAATTCGTAGATTTTACCCATCCACTCCTTATCCCTTTTAGCTAAGTAATCATTTACTGTAACAATATGAACACCTTTACCTGTTAAAGCATTTAAATATGCTGCTAAGGTAGCCATTAAAGTCTTACCCTCACCAGTCTTCATCTCTGCGATTCTACCTTGATGAAGTATTATCCCACCAAATAATTGAACTCTATAATGTTTCTTGCCAAGGACTCTATCTGACGCTTCTCTAACTACTGCAAAAGCTTCTGGTAAAATGTCATCAAGATTTTCTCCTTGATTTAATCTATTCTTAAATTGTAAAGTCATTTCCTTGAGCTGCTGATCAGTTAAGCTTTTCATCTGTTCATCTAGAGATTCTATTTTGTCTACTAGAGGTGTAATCTTCTTTAACTCTCTATCACTATAGGAGCCAAATATCTTATCAAATAAACCTGCCATGAATTAACCACCTTTCAAACTTCTATCTATTCCTATTTTATCATTTTATCATTTAATTAAACTCCTTTCAACTAAATAAAACTCTTACCTACAAATATAGGGCTATATCAAAAAATCTAATAAATTTAAAAACGGATTCCTAGGAATCCGCTTTATGATTTTAATATTAAATCTCTGGTTCAATCAATCCATAATTTCCATCTTTTCTTTTATATACTATGCTTACATCTTCATTATTAGCATCCATAAATACAAAGAAATTGTGTCTAAGTAATTCCATTTGTAGTATTGCTTCCTCTGATGACATTGGTTTTATGCTGAATCTTTTCTTTTTTACTAATTTAGGTCTATCTGCTTCTTCCTCTGGTGTCAGTGGTGCAACATTTTCAAACCTAATAGTTTCACTGTTTTTATATCTGTTTTGTAATCTTGTTTTATATTTCCTGATTTGCCTTTCCAATACATCAACTGCCTTGTCAATTGAAACATACATATCATCTGTTGATTCTTCAGCTCTAATAATAGTTCCAGGTAGGTTTATGGTTACCTCAATTATTTTTCTATTCTTCTCTGAACTGAAAGTGACATTACCTTCAATATCTTTCTGGAAATATTTATCTAGTTTTCCTATCTTTTTCTGTGTTACATCCCTTAGTGCATCTGTAATCTCCATATTTTTTCCAGTAAAATTCAATTTCATAAACCCAGCTCCTTTCATATAAGCTTAATTGCTTATACTATTTGTATATATATTACCCTTAAATCTATTATAATAACATATATTAATTTATCTTATTTGGAATAATTAGGGCTTAAAATTGTGGATTGTTAATTAAATTCCTGTGGATAATGTGTATAAACCTGTGGAGAACTGTAAATAATACAATTTTCATTGTGGGCAATATGATCTTTATTGTGGATATGTTACTCAGAAAAAGAAAAAGTAGAAAGAAAACTCTTTCTACTTTTTTTCATCTATAAGCATACTTACTGAAGATTCATAGTTATATCCCTTATATGCTTTTTTTCCTTCTTTTACTTGTTTTATATCTAATTTTATCTTGTCTATATTGGATTTCATTTTCCTAGTATTTTCATTATCTAAGGCTGATATCTCATTAAGAATATTGTTTACATCTTCTACAATATCTTTTAATGTTTTAACATTATCAAATTTTCTTACATCGATTTTGTCAAAACTATCTATACCTTCCTCTGATTTAATAGTATTATATAATCCCAAGAAATCTTTATCTATGATATCAACCTTGTTCATTATATTTTCTTTGTCTTCTAATACTATTCCCAAATCATCCAAATTATCATTGTCTATCAAATCTTTTTGTTTTTTTGTCAGCTTTAAAAGATCAGTTAGTAGTTTCTTCTTATCCTTTGATAATAATATAACTTTATTAATATTAGTAACTGTCATTTAAACACCTACTTAGCCTGATAAACTTTTTGTTTAATTTGCTTTATGACTTCTTTCCATGTGTCTCTCATATCATTTACTATTACAAGTGCTTCATCTATAGCATTTATATCTTTTTTAATATTAGCATCTACTAACTTAGACAATACAAAATCATACAAGCCTCTAAGCTCTTTGGATATTTCATAATTCATGTCTAGGGAATAACTTAATTCTGTAATAATATCTTGAGCCCTCATTAATGAAGAGTGGGTCTTTTCGTAATTCTTGTTTTCTATACTATATTTCCCAATATTCATAAACTTAATTGCACCTTCATACAACATAAGTGTTAGTTCTTCAGGCGTCGCTGTAAGAACAGTATTTTGCTTGTATTGATTTAGAGCCTGATAATTCATCTTTTTCTCTCCTTATTTTTTAGCCGAATTGTTGTGATAACCAACCACTTTGACTACTCATCTGCTGCATATATTTTTCCATCTGTGTAAATTTAGCATAATATGATTCTTCTTTCTTTGCAAATAAAATATTCAAATTATCTATTTTTTGATTCATCTCTGCTATGGATTTATCTATATCGGAGATACTTGATTTTTTAGTTACAAAATCTAAAAGCATATTAGACTTTACAGATCTAAGCAAATCTGAGTCACTTCCTGGACCTGATTTATCTATAATGGATTTCATTCCAGTTATTAAATCGTCATATACCCTTGTGAAGATACCCTTAGAACTATTTTTAGCATCTCCTAGTATTTCCTTTCCATCTGCATCGTAGCTACCATCCTTAAATAATAGCTCCATTACTCCCTCAGGATCTTCTTCGATGGCTTTTCTAAGCTTTTCAGTATCTATTTGGAGTTTTCCACCAGCAGATCCTCTAGCATAGGATTCAGTGGATATTCCTATTTTCGTAATATGATTATATTTTTCATCTACACCTTCCAAAGTCTTATATAAATCATTTCTCATGGATTGCAGTGTTCTATTAATAGTCTCATCATTATTTAACAAGCCTGACTTAGCTTTTTCTGTCCATAGCTTAACATCATCGTCTTTCATAGCACTCTTTTCTTCTGCAGATAGAGGATGATAACTACTATATTTTTTTTCATTCAAAAGCAAGGATGATGCATCTATTAAAGCATTATAATCACTTACAAGCTTTTCAATTTTCTCCATTATGCCATCTACATTTGTGGAGACATTGATATTTGTAGTGCCTATTGATTTAGCTTCGATGTTTAACCCATTTAAAGTAAAGTTATTAGATGAATAAGTTAAATCTACACCATTAAACGAAATTTTTGAATCCTTGCCCAAACTATAAATAGCTCCTGTATGCCCTTCACCTGCTGAATTCTGTTCTTTTATATTGTTTTTAAGTTTATTGATGAATTGCACACTAGCAGCATTTCCAGTTACAGCTGTTAATCCAATATATGCATCTTTTCCAGTTTCTGTAGTTTGCATAAATAATCTGCCATTAGTCTTATCATAAAAAGCAGTTACTCCTGTTTCTTCTGTCTTTGCATTTATAGACTTAACTACATCATCCATGGTTATATCAGTTGTTCCAACTGTGCTTCCCACTTCAATTTTAATATTATCTGAAGTTAAATTAAATTCCATATGTTTAATACCTACTAAAGCATTTTCATCCAATTTAGCGCTGGTAAAACTAGCACCCTTTGCCAATTCCTTAACCTCAATACTAAAACTTCCATTAACAGCTTTAGATGTAGATGATATAGTAGCTGCTGCTTCATTTGATGATGTTGCTTTTCTTACATAACTAAGATTAGTATAAGATGTATCAAACAGTGATCCTGTACTGCTACTTGTCTTCAACCCTATATCCTTTTTAGTGTTCAATATAAAGTTTGCATATAGTTTGTTGACACTATTGTATCCCTCTTGTCTCCATAATGCTACTTGCTTAGATTGTTCGAATCTGTCAACCTTCATTCTTTCAACCTTCATCAAGCTTTGAACCATAGCATCAGTATCCATACCTGAATACATTCCTGAAACTCTCATATTACTCATAAAATCACCACCTATATCTTTTTATCTACTATGATTCCAACAACTTCCCAAATTGCTGCAACCATATCAAGTACTTTTTCTGGAGGTAGTTCTCTAATTACCTCACCGTTAGTTGTATCAATTACCTTTACCATTATTTCCTTAGTTTTTTCATGTATGGAAAACTCGAATCTTCTGTCGTAAACAACAAAATCTTTGTTTGCTTTTTCAATTATATCAATAACTTCTCCTTCTGAAAAACGCTTTTCCTCTACATATCTTTGTTCCCCATCATTTCTTTCTCGGTTTGGTATTGTTCTTGTCTCAAACCTTGGTTTACTTTCAGTTGAACTTAGATGACTAATATTACTGCTATTTGAAGAATTTATCATTGTACTACTTCCTATTCCATCAAGTTGCATAGTGCTATCCCCCTTCAATCTAGTTCTACATAATTTATCGACTATTATCTATTATTCTTTAATGATGTGATTGTAATTTTTTGGATATTACATTTTTTTAAAAATATGTTTTGTTGTCTTAGTTATATTTTGTGGGTATAATAACTATATCGATATTAGAAAGGGGATGCCTCTTGAAAAAAAGTATAAAATTAAAGATGGGCATGAGAACTATAAAAACTGGCTTGGCAGTTGCAATAAGCCTTATACTTTGTATTATATTTAAATCTAAAAGCCCCATATTTGCAGCTATAGGGGCAATTGCATCTATGCAATCATCAGTTTCTGAGTCCTTAATTGCAGGAAAAAATCGTATGTTGGGTACTTTTATAGGTGCTATTGTTGGTTTGATATTTTCCTTGGCATTTCCAGAAAATCCTATATTCATAGGCCTGGGTGTTAGTATTGTAATTCACATTTGCCATTTATTAGACTGGAATAAAGCTTTGCAATTATCAGCCATTGTATTTGTAGGTATTGCTTTAAATCCTGAAATGGATGTAAAACTATCCTATTCTCTTTTTAGAATAATTGATACATTCATAGGCATTATAGTGGGAATGATTATAAACTACTTTGTTTCTGCTCCTAATATGGAAGAAAGAATAATGGATTCTATAGAAATACTCTATATTGAAAGTAAAGATATAATCAATAATTTAATATGGAAAATAGAGGATGTAAGTCTGAAAGAATTTAGAACAGACACTGTATTATTAACTGAGAGCTATGAAGCTCTTAGCAAAGATATACATCTTAACCTGACGAAAAAGCAGGATTCTACTTCTTACAATAGAATCTTATCTAAAATAGAATCCATAGAAAATAATATATCTTTACTGTCAGAAATAAACAAATCTCCCTTCCTGACTAAAAGAAACCAAGAATTATTGGAAGAATTATTCAATAAGCCTATACCAATTAATGAGGAACTAGTTAAAGAGGATATAGATATTGTATATAATTATCATTTGACACAAGCTTTAGACAATCTACTAGAAATAAAAGAATTTATTGGTTAAAGGCAAAAAAACTTGTGTATATATACACAAGTTTTTTTAAAATTCAATTAAAATTTTCTATCGTCTACATTATCTAGCCAATCTTTAATAGGCTCTACTACTTTCTTTATTGTTCCATCTACAAATGGATTATCTAATTTAGCTAGTTTAACTAGTTCAAGGAAAGGAAACTTTCCTCCAACCTTACAAATGCGTATATAGTCTTCCCAAGCACTTTCCCTATCTTCTCTGGATTTAATCCAAAATTGAAATGCACATACTTGAGCAAGAGTGTAATCTATATAATAGAATGGACTAGAAAATATGTGTCCCTGTCTAAACCAATATCCACCTTTTTCAAGGAAGTCATTGCCTTCATAGTCTCTAAAAGGAAGATATTTCTTTTCTATTTCTCTCCATTTTAACTTTCTTTCCTCAGGAGTAGCGGTTGGGTTCTCATATATATAATGTTGGAATTCATCTACTGTAACACCATAAGGTATAAAGTTTACCGCTCCTGATAAATGACTAAACTTGTATTTATCCACCTCATCTTGGAAGAAAAGTTCCATCCATGGCCATGTAATAAACTCCATACTCATAGAATGAATTTCACAAGCTTCATAGGTTGGGAAAAAGTATTCTGGTAGTTTCAAATCTCTACTTAAATATACTTGAAAAGCATGACCTGCTTCATGGGTTAGTACATCCACATCTCCAGAAGTCCCATTGAAGTTTGAGAATATAAACGGTGATTTATATTCTGGCATTATAGTGCAGTATCCACCTGCCATTTTCCCCTTTTTACTTACTAAATCTAATAATTCTCTTTCTACCATAAAGGTAAAGAACTCATTAGTTTCCTTAGAAAGTTCTCTATACATCTTCTTTCCATTCTCCAGGATCCAATCTGGGTCTCCCTTAGGAGTAGCATTGCCAGTTAAATACTCTAGAGGCTCATCATAATATTTTAATTCTTTTAGGCCTAGTCTCTTCCTTTGCCTATCCATGGATTCTGCAACTAATGGAACTAAGTCTGTATATACTTGTTTTCTATAATTAGCCACCATGTTTGAATCATAATCAGATCTGCCAAGTTTCTTATATGCCATCTCTACATAGTTGACAAATCCTAAAGTCTTAGCCATTTTGTCCCTTACTTTTACTAATTCATCATAGATTCTGTCAAACTCAGCTTCATTTGATTTGAAAAATCCACTAGTAGCTTCTGCTGCTGCCTTTCTTATATCTCTATCTTTTGATTCTGCAAATGGTCTCATTTGGCTTAAGTTCCTTATTTCACCTTCAAAAGGAATCTTAGCTGAAGCCACTAATTTATCATATTCTGTTATTAGCTTATTTTCCTTAATTAGATCTTCAATTATTTCTTCAGAAAATGTTTGGAGTTGTAATTCTGCAAGGGTAAATACCTGTTTGCCCCAAGCTTCCTCCAATTCATCCCTAAACTTGGAGTTGATAAGTTCTTTATAGAATTTAGAAACCAAATTTTCAAATTTAGGTCTATTTTCATCTATAAAATCATTTTCAGCTACATAAAATTCATCTCCTGTATTTATTGAATGTCTAATACTGACTAAAGTTCCCATGGTATCTATATAATTCCTTATCTTGTTGATTTCCTCCATTACATTATTCTGATCCTCAAATCTCTTAGATTCACTAAATTTTTGTAGAAGTTCATTAAACTGATCCGTAATCTTACTTAAATCTGGTCTCTCATACCTATAATCTTGAAATTTTAACATATCTTCCCTCCTATTCTAATATTACCTAATTTAATAATATCAAATTTTTCCCATGATTAATAGATAAATTATTTAAACATGAAGTAATAAAATAAGGAATATCAGGTTTATAATTGAAAAAAATAAACAGAATTGAAAAGATGAGGATACTTAATCCTCATCTTTTTTATCTTATTTAGGTTTTGATTGCTGAGCATCTATCCGAAGGCTCATCCTATCCAATTCCTTATCTTTTTGTCGTTTCCATGAATGAAGAATTAAAGCTAATGTTACAACACCATATGAGAAAAACATACGGAAGTATTCACCAATCATGGCTTGACCTGTGACATATTTACCTGCTGCTGGCATTACTAAAAACATTAAATGGAACAATACTGTACCGATAAGTGCATTGGGAATAGTAGCCTTAGCAACTGATGCACCACCTACCAATAGAGATGCGGCAGCGAAAAGAGCTGCTTGATCCGCTCCATTATATGTGTTTAAAGTTCCAATATTTTGCAAATAAATTATTTGTCCATAACTAGCAAGAACCGTTGATATTATAATCGATTGAATACGAGTTTTTTCAACAGCAATACCTGCAGAGTTGGAAACATGCATATCTTGACCTACGGCCCGCATATCCTGACCTAATTTAGTCTTTTTGAACCATATTGTAAAAATGCAGATTGCTCCAATAATCAAAAATGTTCCCACAGGAATTTTTACATTACCTATCTTTAACAAAAGCAAATTGTCGAATCCTTTTGCAACACCTAAATCCAATGCATTACGAATACCATAACCTCTAGATAATAGTATCTTTTCATTTTTAAATGGAATTATATTACCAAATAGATACAAAAGGAAAAACTGATATATCCCTGAGATAAAAAGCCCTAACATCATGGAAGTGATCATCTCTCTACCCTTAGCCCTATTTAATACTCTACCTCCAAAATATCCAAGAACTATGGCAATAGGTGTTGCAATAACAGCAGCAATAGTCAATCCTAATGCTCCTTCAATTCCCCAATCAGTAATGAAGATCAAGCCAATCTGACCTGCCATAGCACCTAAAACCATACCAAAGTTAATACCCATACCTGCCATTACAGGAAGTAACAATGCTAAAACTAGAAATGAGTTTCTAACCAATCTTGTTATTACCTGATCTATTAAGTAAATGCTGGAAAACCTAGAAAGAGGAATAGCTATAATACTAATTACTAAAAACATTAATGGTACAACACTACTTGTAAGTATCTTTCCCATTTTATTTTTATCTTTCATCATTCTTTACCTCCCTTTCCTCTAGTCAGTGCATATACTATTAATCCATTAGTGACAATTATTCTAATAACTTCAGAAACATCAATATTAATTGCACTATTAATAACTGAAGGAGTCATAGTTAAAATCCCTTGGAATAAAAATGTACCAATTATAACATTCATTATAGTAGCTTTGTTAACGGAGGCACCTCCAAGAAGTACAGCTGCAACTGATGGGAATGCAAATGCCAATGGAGAATTATACATTTGAATAAATCCAAAACTCTGCTCATAAACAATCATTCCAACTGCTGCAATCATAGTCGAGAGCATAACAGATATTATACGCATTCTATCAATATTAATCCCTGATGCCCTTGCATAGTCAGGGTTAGACCCTACTGCTGTAATTGCAGTTCCAGTTTTGGTTTTGAAAAATCCCCAAACGAACAATGCTACAATAGCAAAAAGCAAAATCATCCCTGTAGGAATTGTAAAGTACTCTGTAACCTTTATCTTCCATAGCCCACTCAGTTGATGAATCCAATATTGATCAAGACTAATAGTAGTACGCAGTCCTTCACCTTTAAATCCTTGTACAGATGCAGGGTTTTTGAAAGGTAATATGGTCCACATTATATTCATAAAAAATACAAATGAAAACCCTACATATGTTGCAATAATCATTTCATCCCCCTTAACACGATTTAGTAATAAACCGTAGAGAAATCCAAATATTGCAGCAAAAAATATACCTACTAAAAATGCTATTGCTATGCCAGGAAAACCCACGAAACCAAATTCTAAACTCACAACAGCACCAAACATTCCAGCTATTAAACCTACTGGTATCCCGAAGTTTAATCCACATCCAGATTGAATCATTGGAACCATGGAAAGAACCATAATAGCATTCATTCCGAAACGGACTATAACATCGTTTAAGGATGTGTCAACCCTAACTCCAAAAATGGGTGCAGCAATAAACAAAGCCAGTAAGAATAATGCTATTATAATGCGGGGCCAACCAAAATTTCTGATAAACCTATTTATCGCAACCATATTTTCTCACCCTCTTCATTGACCTTATATTCTCCAGACATCAATAGTCCAAACTCAGTTATCTCAGTATCTGGTGGCAAAATCCCATATATTTCACCTTCACAAACAATAGCAATCCTATCACTTATGGATCGTAACTCTTCTAATTCAGATGAAATAATAACTATGGTTGTATTATATTCCTCATTATACTTTCTAAGTGCATTTAAAACCAATTCCTTAGCACCTACATCTATACCACGGGTGGGCTCAGATACAAATAATAACTTAGGCTTTGTTGCAAA
Source organism: Tissierella sp. (assembly GCF_031460495.1). Classification (NCBI taxonomy): domain Bacteria; kingdom Bacillati; phylum Bacillota; class Tissierellia; order Tissierellales; family Tissierellaceae; genus Tissierella; species Tissierella sp. Next base: position 449,714 of record NZ_JAVKTS010000003.1, read on the forward strand.
GGCCTTTGCAAGACAAACCTTTTGCTGGTTACCTCCTGATAGATTACGGGCTAATTGTTTTTCACTGGTACATTTTATTTTCAACTGCTCTATATATTCTTGAGCACATTCCCTCATGGATTTATCATCCCTAAAAGTGAAAAGGCCTCCTAAATAACTCTTTAAAAACCTATCTTGAGTTTGCATTGCATTAAATGCAATATTCCAGTCAATTGGTTCATCCAGTAAAAGCCCTACTCCCCTTCTATCTTCTGATACAAAGGATATTCCTCTTTTTAATACCTCCAAGGTATTATTAAGTGGAAGAGGTTCATTTTCAAAGAATACTTCACCACCAGACGCAAAAAGTCCCATAATACCATTGGGAAATCCTAATTTCCCTTGCCCAGCAAGTCCGCCTATGCCTAAGATTTCACCTTTACGAATCTTTATAGATGCATTCCTGATTACCTCTCCGGGCATATCAACCCAAAGGTTTTTGCTTTCAAGTATAATATCCTTTTCATCTATCTTAGATACTCTCACTTCTTGCTCTTTTTTCTCTTCGATATCCCTACCAACCATCCATTTAGCTATTTGCCTAATATCAACACCCTCAGTAGGTCTTTCAACTACAACATTTCCATCTCTAAGAACAACCATGGTATCGCAAACTGATGTTATCTCACGAAGTCTATGGGATATAAATATAATTGAAACACCCATATCAGATAGTTTTTTCATGGATTCAAGAAGTATATCTGCCTCAGATTCTGTAAGTACAGCAGTAGGTTCATCTAATATTATCATTTTAACCTGATCACGCTTAATCTCACGAGCAATCTCAATAAATTGTTTATATCCTACAGGTATTTCTGATACTAAGGTTTCTGTGTCTAAAGAAACACCTAGTACATCTATGACATCCTGGGCGTTTTTACTAATCTCCACCCTATCTATTGTTTCAAGTCGTTTTCCAAATATCTTTGAAATAAAGCTACTTTTAGTCTTCTCCATATTTAATAAAATATTTTCAGCTACGGTAAATCCAGGTATAAGAGAAAACTCTTGATGTACCATGCCAATTCCTGCATTTAGTGCATTTACTGGGTTTTTGAAATCAATCTTTTTTCCATCAAAATAAATTTCACCTTCATAACCACCAGTTTCCACTATTACATTCATCCCAAACAGGATATTCATTAGTGTAGATTTTCCTGCACCATTCTCTCCAACTAAGCCCAATATCTTACCCTTTTCTAAAGTAAAACTTATATCTTTCAAAACCACATTCTCATTATAACTTTTCCCTACATTTGCTACTTTTAGTAATACATTTGTTGTAGACATAATTCACCTCTTAGTCAATAACACATATGGAACGGTCTAAATAGACCGTTCCATTGTATTAAATTATTTTATATCTTTATATTTTTCTGGTACTTCTTCATCTGCATTTCCTATATAACCCTGTCCAAATACATAGGTATCTTGATATACCATTATATGGTTTTTTATATCTTCTTTACTAGCTTTATCATAGTACAATGATCCATTCCATTTAGCACCTGGAGTATACATAGTGAAAGCTTCTAAAACATCTTCTAAATTATCTTTTTCCATAGTTCCCTCTGCTACTTGCTTACCATATTCAACTAAACCTTGAGTAGCAGTATATCCGTAGGAGAACGCCCATGTACCCATTCTTCCACTACCACCTGCTTCAACTACAGCAGCTTCAACCTTTTTAAGGATCGCTGGCCAATCACCTGCTTCTTCCTTTAAGTCAATACCAAAAGCTCCTGGATATCCCATTATTGGTGAAGGTAAGTCTGGCTCAACAAATATTGCTCCTAGTTCTGCAACTCTCTTTAATAGTGGCTCTGTTTGAGCATCATTAGTAGCGAAGAAGGCTGTATTCTTTCCATATTTATCAACCCATGCAGGCATCTGTTCTAATATGAATTGTTGTGCTCCTGGTACACCAACATCGCTCATTGGATCTGGGGCTGTCTCAGAAGCAAATTTAATTCCTAAATCTTTACTTGCCTCTTCCATTATATTTCTTCTTGCAGATAATAGCTCAATACTCATATGTCTTGGGAAGGATATGTGTACAAATGTTTCTGCACCCATCTTCTTAGCAGCCAATATCATCAAATATCCACGGTTAATATTATCTGGGTCTACAACTAAATCAGCTGCAGCTTCAACCATTGCCACATCTTCTTGTGAAGAGTTGGCTAAAAGTAATATATCTGGTCTTCTTTCACGAATCTCTTTAAATGCAGCTACAGTTCCCGGAACTGCTTGATTTACAACAATCGCTTTCATATTAGGATCATCTGATAGCCCAACAATTTGTGCAATTGTAGTTTCTGCCTCTTGCATGAAGTTATCTGGATAGGTGACATGTTTTATCATACCGCCGTTATCAGCATCCCCATACTTTTCAATCATAGCTTCAGCACCTCGAAGCTCATCTTCTCCTTGTGATACTGTACCTGTTACAATACCAATATGAATCTTCGACTCGTCAACATCACCAGGTGTAGGTGATGCAGTACATGCAACTAGGCTAAATACCATTATTAAGCTTAAACTAATTAATAATACCCTTCTTGTCATTTTGTAGCCCTTCTTTCTTATGTGAGTATAATATATATTGGGATTAAAATTGCTAAATCCATATATAATGTATTAAATTTTACAATATTAAATATATTCTGTCAATGGGAATCAAGCATTTCCAATATTTGACAGCATTTTTGTCATTATAATTATAATTATGATTTTTGTTTTTTCTATTGTACATTGAGTTGTAAAATGGTATATAATATAATTTGCTAAACGAGTTATTGTTATAAAATTTTGGGGGGAGTTATGCAAACATTGAATTATAATAAAATACAAAAAATTGAAATGTCTGCAACTGAAAAGTTGCTAAAATATATATCTAGTGTAATACAAGATGAAACATTATTAGATAAACTTGATTTTGTTTATCCTGATTTCGGTGAACACACTTATAGATTAGCATTTAATGTATGGATAAGCATTGACTTTGTAGGAAAAGATGGTAAAACATTCATAGAAAAGTTTCTTGAAGAAAAGTCTCCTGAACTAACTACTGAAGAAGCAGAAATACTAATTGAAAAAAACAAATCAAATATATCTCTCTTTGAAATTTTAGATATCAACGGAGAGTCTATTATTGTCTTAGATTTGCTTCAAAATGAAAACTATACTATTTGGGATCCAGAGCTATTATCTTCAGTATCTGAGGGAGATATTATATTTGCAAGAATAGGGAATTTATTGGGACATGTAACTTTTATAGGAGATATTAGTTATTTACCTTCTTCATTAAAATCCATGTTTATTGAAGAGGCTTTTGTTGACTTCAATCATATAAGGTTTGAGTTTCCAATGCTTACTTTAAAAGATTATCTAAAGAAATATAGCGCAAACTTGTATAAAATCTATACAAATTGTGTTTATGAAGCAATGGAAACAGAAGAAGATGTTACTTCAACTCTTTATGATGAATTAGATGAGTTTGAAGCTTACCTTCAATTAAAAACGCCAAGGGCCTCAGTTAGAAAGTATGTTTCAAATTTAATGGATTTCTTTGAATACTATTTGATAGATGAAAACTTGACATTATACGATATCGATCAAGTGGATTTTGACTCCTTCTTTAGGGAAGGGATTAAAGAAGGGTTTATTATATCTCAAGAGGATTTAAATGCCTATATTTCTACTTTGAAAAAATATTTAGGATTCTTAAGCAACAAGAATCATAAGTACAAAGATGTATATAATAAGCTACTGGATATTAGCAAGAACAGATTTGAGTTAATGAATCAAATAAAATTAGTTAAATCTCCCTTTACAATTAATCGTGATTTATCTAATATAGTCTCAAACTACTTTAATGAAGATGCCGTATCTCTTATAATGGATTATGATAAATTTATACTATATCTATTGGACAGGCCCTTAGATTTAACTGAGAAAAATAAATATATTAAAAGAAAAAACCTAATAGAATTAAATGATATATTGGAGTTTGGTAGTTTTGTAGATAAGAAATCACCAAATCAAGTAGATTTCCCTATTATCCATATGTTTTATAAATTTTCACTGCGATTAGGCCTACTTTCAATTCAGAATAATACATTATCTGTTGCTAAAAAGGGGTCCAATTATTTAAGATTAAGAGATGAAGATAAATATACTTTGTTTTTTGAATTTATTTGGAGTAATGATTTTATAGCTGAAATCTCAAGTATCAAACATATGCCTATGCTTGATACTATGAAAAATGATTTAGCAAAACTATTATCTTCTTTAAATGAAAATATTAGTTATGAAATAAGTACAATCTTGCCAGCATTCTCAAGTCAACCAAGATTATTCTTTGCATACTATATATATTTACAGTATCTAGGAATTATCAAATGTAATCTGTATCCAAACTATGAAATAATAAAAACTTCCCTTGGGAATATGGTTCTGAATTTCTTAGAATCAAAAAATAAGAATGATAATGAGTGTAGAGTTGTAGAGCTAAAATCCTTTAAAAGAAAGTAGGTAATTATGTCTATATGATAAGTTTGAAAATTTGGGTATAATTATATAAAAGCTACTTCTAGATAGGAGCGATTACTATGACAAAACTTAATATAGAGTATATTGTATCTAAAGTTGATGATATGAAAGTTTTACCGCAGATTATAAATGAAATAATAGCTTTAACCGACGATCCAAACTCTACAATTCAAGATATGGAAAAAGCAATACTACAAGATCAAGTTTTAACTACTAAAATTTTGCGTCTGGCTAACTCAGCTTACTATGGATATGCGAGAAATATTTCAACTATATCTCGAGCTGCAGTTCTTCTTGGCTTTCAGGCTATAAAAAGTCTTGCATTGGCTTCCACTGTGAGAACATATCTATCAGATGAATTAAAGGGATATTCTCTAGAGAAAAACGAACTCTGGACTCAATCTCAGACATGTGCCATTGTTTCTAGACTTATTGCAAAGAAGGTAAAATATACTAATCCAGAAGAAGCTTATGTTGCTGGACTCCTTCGTGATATCGGAAAAACAATATTAAATCAACATATGGAAAAAGAGTATTCTCAAGTATTGACAAGAGTTGAAGAAGATAATGTATCTTTTTTAGATGCGGAGAGAGAAGTTTTTGGCTTTAACCATGCAGAGATTGGTGAAAAAGTAGCTGAAAAATGGAATCTCCCTGAGTCATTAGTAGATGCCATTGGACATCACCATACTCCTGAATTGGCAACTATTAACCCCCTCTTAGTCTCAATAGTTCATATTGCAGATGCTATAACTATGATGATGGGTGTAGGCCTTGGACTAGATGGACTAGCCTATAACCTTTCTCCTATGGCAATCGACACAATAAATCTAGATGAAGCACAGCTTCACGATATTATATCCCATGTGACTGATTTAGTCACTGACCAAGATAGCTTTGAATAAAAATGTAACCAAACTGGTTACATTTTTTTACTTTTATTTATAAATAGTATATAATAAAATTAGATACACTAAAGAATTTATTGGAGGGATGCTTGTGGAGAATTTAAGGTTAGATGATTTTACGAAATTCAAATTTCTGTCTGGAGTTAAACTATCCCCTACAGGAAAGAATACAGCTTTTGTACTACACCAAATAGATTTAGATGAGAATAAATATTTATCGAATATCTATATCTATGATGAAGAAAAGAAATCAGAATTTAAATTAACATCCTTAGATGAAGAAAGATCCTTTATGTGGAAAGATGATAATACAATTCTTTTTCCTGCCGTAAGGACTAAAAAGGACAAAGAAAGAAAAGAAAATCAAGAAGAATTCACCACTTACTATGAAATTAATATAAATGGTGGCGAAGCTAATAAATCCTTTGAAATTCCATTTAATGTTAGCTCCCTAGAAATACTTGATGATAATAATCTTTTAATTACAGCATCCTTTGACCTTAATCGTCCAAATTTGGAAGGATTATCTGATGAGGAAAAAGCAAAAGTAATGAAGGAAATGAAAGAAAACAAGGATTACGAGGTCATTGATGAGATTCCATTTTGGATAAATGGTGGAGGATTCACAAACAAAAAAAGGAATAGATTATATATATATAATTTAGAAGACAAAAAAGCTACTCCTATTACAGATGTATTTACTTATGTAGATGGATTTAAGCTAAATAAGGATAAATCCTTAGTAATCATTACTGCTACTTCTTTTATGGATAAAATGCAACTTAACTCCGATTTGCATCTCTATAATATTAAAGAAAATAAATTAGAAAAATTAACCCATGAAGATATTTTTAGCTACTCCTCTGCAGATTTCTTTGGGGACAAAATACTTTTTTCTGGGAATGATATGAAATCTTATGGTATAAATGAAAACTCACATCTATACTTAATGGATTTAGATGGTACAAATCCTCTTAAAATAACTAGAGATGATTTTGATTATAGCATGTATAGCTCCATAGGATCTGACTGTAGATATGGTGCTAGTAGATCTAGAATAATTGATGGAGAATACTTGTATTTTGTAACTACAGAGGGATATAGCTCTTATATCAACAGAATAGATAAATCTGGAAATATGGAGAAGCTAATTGAAAGCAAAGGATCCATTGATGGTTTTGATGTCCTTGATGGAAAAATCAAATTTATTGGACTTAGAGGACTTAAACTGCAAGAACTATATAGCCTAGAAGGAAAGGAAGAAATCCAACTTACCCACTTCAATGAATGGATTATGAATGAGAGAAAACTTTCTAAGCCTGAATACCTAAGCTTTGAAGTAGACGGCCTTACAATAGATGGTTGGGTAATGAAACCTGTAGATTTTAAGGAAGGTAATAAATATCCTGCAATACTAGATATCCACGGAGGTCCAAAAACTGCTTATGGTGAAGTATTCTATCACGAAATGCAATATTGGGCTAATGAAGGTTATGCTGTATTCTTCTGCAATCCAAGGGGTAGCGATGGTAAAGGTAATGAATTTGCTGATATAAGAGGAAAATATGGCACCATAGATTATGATGATATAATGAAATTTACAGATTTAGTACTTGAAAGATATCCTTTTATAGATAGTGAAAGAGTTGGCGTAACTGGTGGCTCCTATGGAGGATTCATGACCAATTGGATAATAGGTCATACAAATAGATTTAAAGCTGCTGCTTCTCAAAGATCTATATCCAACTGGATCTCAAAGTTTGGAACTACAGATATTGGATACTATTTTGTAGAGGATCAACAGGCTGCTACGCCTTGGTCTGATGTGGAAAAACTATGGTTCCACTCCCCTATGAAATATGCAGATAAGGTAGTGACCCCTACTTTGTTCATCCATTCAGAAGAAGACTATAGATGTTGGCTACCAGAGGGTATACAAATGTTTACTTCTTTAAAATATCATGGTGTTGACTCAAGACTATGTATGTTTAGAGGAGAAAATCACGAGCTAAGTAGATCTGGAAAACCAAAACATAGAATTAGAAGATTAGAAGAAATAACCAATTGGTTCAATAAATATTTGAAATAAAAAAACTGGTCCTTTGACCAGTTTTTTTATTTTCCTGTTATGGCTAAGCTACCTACATAAATGGAGGGGGACCCAAAGTAGCTTGAACTTGGATGAGAAAATTTTGTATCATTTCCTATATATTTTATACTTTTTAACATTGTAAACAAATTACCTGCTACGGTAATTTGAGCTAATGGTCTAACTACCTTCCCATTTTCCACTAGCAATCCATTAGATGATAGGGCAAAGTCTCCTGATGTAGGATTGATTCCTGCATGTAGTCCGTGAATATCAGTAATTATTATACCCTTTTTCATAATATCTGCCATCTCATCTAAGGACTTATTACCTTCTTCAATATACATATTTGTAGCCATTACTCCTATGGAAGCTTTGTGAGAAGACCTAAATCCATTACCTGTAGACTTTACATTTTCTTTTTCAGCAGTTTTTCTGCTATGAAGAAAAGTCTTAAGTATTCCATTTTCAATTAAATACTTTGCATAAGTAGGGCTTCCTTCATCATCAAAACTTCTAAAGTATTTTCCACCATCCATTAGAGGATCTTCTTTAATATTTAAAATATCTGCTCCTACTTGGGAATTTAATTTCCCTTTCAACGATGATAGACCTTTTTGCACAGTACTCCCTAGGAATATGGGAGAAAAGGAGCTAAACATATCTGCTGATACATTGTTTCTAAGGATTACTTCATAGTTTCCAGATTCTATAGATTCTGCACCTAACATGGATACTGCATCTCCTACTCCGTCCTTTATTAGGATATCCTTATATGCCTCAGAAAGGCTATTGAATACTTGGTGAGAATATCCAGTTTGCATGTTTGAACCTTCTTCAGTTACAGCAGATAATCCTAAAACACCTATAGTATGACTGTCTTCTAGCTCTAATCCCTTAGTATTTTTAATATATACATTCTCTGTGCTTTCTCTATAACTGCAACCATCTATGGTCTTTACTCTTTTGTCTAGAGCATAGGCTTTTTTCTCTAAATCTAATAAATACTCTATTTTTTCTTCCTCAGAATATTTATCTAATAAATTAAGTTTTTGTACATATTTTTCACCTGTTTTATATGGCGAAGATATGGTCTCTATTTCTTCATTCTCATTGTTTTCTGCATATTGAATTAAATTGTTGATAAGCTCATCTATACTCTCAAGCATTAACTTTTCAGTGTAGGAATAGCCCATTCTATTATTATAAATACCTCTTAGTGACAAAGCTTCTTCTTCTGAAACTATATATTCTTCTAATTCTCCTTCATATATATTCATATTAATTGAAGAAGCTTTTTTAATATAAGCTTCAATATCTACAATATTATGTGCTTTTCCCATTTCAAATAATAATTCTATTAATTTATCCCTATCCACAGCTATTCCTCCCTTCCACCAACAGTCATAGTTTTAACCCTAATAGTAGGTTGACCTGCACCAATGAATAATGCTCCACTTCCTGCATAGCAATATCCTTGTCCAATTTCTAGATTGTTTCCTACCATATCTACATCTTGAAGTATTTTATTGCCATTTCCTATTAAAGTTGCACCTTTCACTGGCTTAGTTATTTTACCATTCTCAATCAAATAAGCTTCTGAAAGAGAGAAGTTAAAATCTCCTGTAGCTGGGTTTACAGATCCTGCAGAAAGATATTTCGCAAATAACCCTTTTTCAGTATTTCCTATTATTTCTTCCTTCGTACTAGTACCCTTGTCAATATAGGTATTTGTCATACGAGATGTTGGAGCAAATCTATAGGATTGTCTTCTTCCCGACCCTGTAGGATCCATATTCATCCTTCTAGCGTTTAATTTATCTATCATATATCCTTTTAATGTACCATTTTCTATTAATACATTCTTTTGAGTTGGCATTCCCTCATCATCTACTCCGAGAGATCCCCATGAGTTTGTTATAGAACCATCATCCACTAAAGTAACCACATCTGAAGCAATCTTCTCTCCTATTCTACCTGAGAAAACAGAAAGACCTTTAGCTACAGAAGATGATTCTAAGCTGTGGCCACAAGCCTCATGGAACATTAACCCACCAAATCCATTGTCCACTACGACTGGCATATTTCCAGCAGGACAATAATCAGCCATGGCCATGGTTTTAGCATTTCTAGCAGCTTCTCTTGCATAATCCTCTATGTTGATCTTTTCATAGAACTCAGTACCCATTAAAGCACCAGGCCCAATGTAACCAGTCTCCATTTTTCCATTATGCTCAGCTGCTACTATAATTAACATTCTAGTCCTTACTCTTTTATCCTCTACATAAACACCATCAGTATTAGCTATTAAGATATTTTGGTCCTGATCTAGGTAATTCACCGTAACTTGAGATATTGAATCGTCATAGGATTTAGCAGCAGAAAATGCTCTCTTTGTAAATCCTATCTTATCTCTAAAATTTACCTGTGAAGGCAAAATATTATAAGGATGTTTTGTTGGTATTACTGATTTGTCAAAGTTAAGTACGATATCTTTTTTATTTCCTTTGATAGTTTTAGTTATCTTTCTAGTAATATTCAAAAGATTTTCCCTTGATAGGTCATTGGTATAGCCATAAACTGAACTCAATCCCGAAAATACCCTAATACCTATACCAAAATCTCTACCACTCATACCTCTTTCTATATTTCCACCAACCGTAGCTATCTCAGTGGAAAAATTATCCTCTACAAACACCTCCGCAAAGTCCCCACCTGAAGCAAGGGCTTCAAAAAATATATCTTCAATAATTGATTTATTTATCATGAAATTCCCCCCAATTCTCTAGTATAGGTGACAAGCAACAAAATGGTCCTTTTCTACCTCTTTTAATTCTGGGGTCACCTTGTGGCATATGTCTTTTGCATAAGCACATCTCTTAACAAATTTGCACCCAACTGGTGGATTAATAGGAGATGGAACTTCACCTTCTAGCTTTATTCTCTTTCTAGTTTCCTCTGAATTAGGATCAGCAACAGGTATAGCAGATATTAAAGCCTTAGTATAAGGATGTAAAGGATTGCTATATAACGCCTCATTGCTAGTTAGTTCTGCCATAGAACCTAGATACATTACCCCTACTCTATCGGATATATGCTTAACCATAGAAAGGTCATGGGAGATAAATAAATAGGTTAATCCCATTTCCCTCTGAAGTTTTATAAGAAGATTTACTATCTGTGCTTGTATAGATACATCAAGGGCTGATATAGGCTCATCACACATAATAAACTGTGGTTCTACCGCAAGGGCTCTTGCAATACCTATTCTTTGTCTCTGTCCACCAGATAATTCATGTGGGAATCTTGACCCATGCTCAGGGTTTAATCCTACCTTATTTAGCAAATCACTAATTCTATCTTGTTTTTCCTTATTAGTTAAATTAAAGTGAACATCTATACCTTCTCCTATGATGTCCCCTATGGTCATTCTAGGATCTAATGAAGCATAGGGATCTTGGAAAATTACTTGAGCATTTTTCTTAAATTTAAGCTTTTCAGCTCTATTCATTTGATGAACATCTTGTCCATTAAAATAAACATGTCCATCTGTAGCTGGATAAATGCCAAGTATTGTCCTGCCGCAAGTAGTCTTTCCACATCCAGACTCACCTACAAGTCCTAATGTCTCACCTTTTTTAATACTAAAGCTTACATCGTCTACGGCCTTTAGAGTTGCATCCTTTCCTACATAAAAATATTTTTTTAAATTAACTATTTCTAATAAGTTATCCTTATTCATTTCTTTCACCTCCGCTAGGGACAGGTCTCTCTACTTTAGGAGCATCTGGATGCTGTAGCCAGCAACTTACCTTATGATTATCTGATAGAATAGTCTCATCAGGTCTTCTTTCCTTACATATTTCCATAGCATGCTCGCATCTTGAAGCGAATGGGCAGCCTTCCAATGGAAGTATTAAATCTGGAGGTGTTCCTCCTAAGGAATAAAGCTCCTCTTTGCTCTTTTTATCTATACTTGGTACAGAATTTAGTAACGCCCATGTATATGGATGTTGACTGTTATAGAATATTTCTTCCTTTGTACCGGTCTCTATAATGCTTCCTGCATACATTACCTGAATTCTATCTGCAAAATTTGCAACAACTCCAAGGTCATGGGTTACAAGAATAATCGAAGTATCAAATTTATCTTTTAATTCACTTAGTAAGTCAATAATTTGTGCTTGAATAGTAACATCAAGAGCAGTAGTTGGCTCATCCGCTAAAAGAATCTTTGGGTTACATGATAATGCAATTGCAATCATTACCCTTTGTCTCATACCACCTGATAATTCATGGGGATATTGCTTCACTCTTTGATCTGCATTTGGAATATTAACTAATTTAAGAAGTCTAATGGCCTCCGCCTCTGCTTGCTTTTTATTCATACCCTTGTGAATTTGTAAGCTTTCCATTATCTGTTTACCTACTGTCATAGTAGGATTTAGAGATGTCATAGGGTCTTGGAATATCATGGATACATCTTCACCTCTATAGGACAACAATCTCTTTTTTTTCATCTGTACAACATCTTCACCCTCAAATAAAATCTGTGAACCAGTTTTTATTTCTGCTGGTGGTGTCTTTAATAGTCTTAAGATAGCTTTAGCTGTAACAGTCTTCCCACAACCTGATTCACCAACAATGGCTAAAGTTTCTCCTTTATTTAAATGAAAATTAACATTTCGAACTGCTTTTACCTCACCAGCGTAGGTATGAAATGATACATTTAGATCTTTTACTTCTAATATCTTCTCCATCTTTTTCCCTCCTTATTGTCTAAGCTTAGGATCTAGAGCATCTCTAAGTCCATCACCTAATAGTGTAAATGACAGCATGGTTAAAGCAATCATAAGTGCTGGGAAAAATAATTGATGAGGGTAAAAAACAAAATTCGACTGTGCCGCTGATGCTAAAGCACCCCAAGATGTAGCTGGTGGCTGAGGTCCAAGTCCAAGATAAGATAAGAAGGACTCAGCAAATATATAATTTGGAATACTAAAAGTTATAGCAACAATAACTACCCCAAGTGAATTTGGTATTAAATGTTTTATAATAATCTTCCAAGGACTAACTCCCAATGCTTCTGCTGCCATAATATATTCCTGTTGTTTTATCTGTAGCATCTGACCTCTAACAAGTCTCGCCATTCCACACCAGCCAGTTAAAGTCAAAGTTAAAATCAATGTACCAATACCTCTTGAATCTACCATTATAGAAATTAGTATCACGACTATCAAATAAGGGATAGATGTCAGTACTTCAACTATCCTCATCATAATAGTATCTATTTTACCACCAAAATATGCTGCAAATGCACCATAGATAATTCCTACGACTGTTGATATAAGTGCGCCAAGAATACCTATAATCATAGATGATCTACCTGCTTGCCATACCCTTGAAAAAACATCACGACCAAGCTCATCAGTACCAAACCAATGCATTGAATTGGGTTTTAAATTCTTCTTTAAACCATCTATTTCCTCATATTTGAAGCCATTTATATGGGGCCCTATTACGGTCATTATACCTATAGTAAGAAGTAGTATTAGAGCTAGAGTAGCAACCTTGTTAGTTTTAAGCCTTCTCCAAGCATCTTGCCAATAACCTATCCTAGGACGAGCCATGGCTTCTCCTAAATCCTTGTCTATGCCAACCTTTCTGAATTTATCCTTTGAAATACTTTCCATTTTTAGGTCCTCCTACTTACTGTTTTTTGAAACTCTGATTCTTGGATCCACTACACCGTAAAGTAAATCTACTACTAATTGAGATATAATAAACAATGCTGCATAGAAAACTGTAGTACCAATAATCATGGTATAATCTCTATCATTTATTGAAGTTATATAATATGATCCTAACCCAGGGATACTAAATATCTTTTCTATAACAAAAGAACCAGTGAAAACCCCAGCAATTTGTGCCCCAAGTATAGTAATAGCAGGTAAAATTGAATTTCTAAGTACATGTTTCCTTACAACATTAAAAGGACTAACCCCTTTAGCTTGTGCTGTAAGAATATAGTCTTGTCCTAAAACTTCTAATACATTTGAACGCATATATCTTGCATATGTAGCTATTGAGCCAAATGCCATAGCTATAGATGGTAAAATAGTATGCTTAAGCTTTCCCCATCCCGTAGTTGGCAACCATTCAAGTTTAACAGTAAAACCATACTGCAATAATGCCCCTATGATAAATACTGGAATGGTTACACCTAGCATAGCAATAAATATAACTAAATAATCTGGCCATTTATTTCTATTTAAGGCTGCAACTATTCCAAGGATAATTCCTATTGGAATTCCTATGGCAATTGCTTGAAATCCTAATCTTCCTGATACCGCAGAGTTCTTTCCTATAGTCTCTGTAACAGACCTACCTGGATATCTTAGAGATTCTCCTAAATCACCTTTTGTAACTAAATTCTTCATGAATTTCCCATACTGTACAATAACAGGCTGATCTAAACCATACTTTTCATAATAATTTTGCCTAATTTGCTCAGGTAATCTTTTAGCCATATGTGCTAATGGATCTCCTGGTATACTATGCATTAGGAAAAAAGTAAGAGTTATTACAATCCATAAAGTAAGCAACATATAGCCAATTCTTTTAAAAATATACTTGCCCATTTTCTTCCTCCTTACCGTATTTAGCAATATAGCAGCTCACAGGCATAGCCTGCAAACTGCTACTAATTATTCTGCCTTATCTACCTTGTGTGAAACCGTATTTATACCCTTGAGTACCAAATGGAGTAACTCCTAGGCTCTTAATAAACTTATACCTAAATGAATTTGTTCTTGGATATACTACTGGAGCTACTGCTGCTTCTTCATATAGTAAAATATGTTCTGCCTCTGTATAGTACTCTAAACGTTTAGCAGGATCCATCTCTGCAGATGCTAAGTCTATAAGTTCATCAAATCTTTCATTTGACCATCCTGTTCCAATAGCTGGTGCCTTAGAATAGAATAAACTTAACATATTACTTGGATCATTGAAATCTGCTCCCCATGCCATATAACCTATTTGGAAATCACCTTTTTGAACACTACTGTCAAAAACTGGCCATTCCATTTGATTAACTTCTAAATTAATTCCTAAGTTTGTCTTATACATTTGTTGTAAATATTCACCATAAGTTCTAAACCATTGGTCTGTTGAACCCAAGGAAATTCTTACAGTAAGTTTAGATGGATCTGTATCCATTCCTAATTCTTCTAATCCTTTAATTAAAAGTGCTTTTGCATCAGAATCCTCAACTAATTTACTAACTGGTGATTCTGCTACTTGTCTATATTCGTCATCGCCTAAATTCATACTTGGTGGAACCCATCCAAATGCAGGAGCATTTACGCCGTTCCAAATAACATTTGCTGCTTCTTCTCTATTTATAGCTGCTGAGAAAGCTTTTCTTATATTAGCATTCTTAAACACTTCATTTTGAGTGTTAAAGAACATGAAGAAAGTACTAGGGTTAACTATTTCAATATGATCTAAGTTCTCATCCTTCATGAATTTTTCTTTCCACTCTGGTCTATTAGCTACTGCTGCGTCAACAGAACCATTAGCTAATGAGTTATAGATTGCATTTTCATCTTGAATAATCTTTAGATTTATAGTTTGCATTTTAACATCATCTTTACCCCAATAGTTTTCATTCTTAGTTAAAACTAATTCACTATTGTGTACCCAATTAGTTAAAGTAAATGGTCCGTTATAAACTACAGTATCAAGTTCTGTACCATATTTATCTCCTTGAGCTTCAACTATATCTTGTCTTTGTGGTAGCATAACTCTTTGATAAGTTAATTGCTCGAAATATGGAGTTGCTGACTCTAGAGTTATTTCAAGGGTCTTATCATCTAATGATTTAACTCCAAGTTCATCAACTGACATTTGTCCACTATTAACCTTTGAAGCATTCTTGATAGGCATTAATATAAATGCATATGGAGAAGCTGTATCTTGTGCTAATGATCTTTTGATACCATACTCATAGTCTTGTGCTCTTACCTTAACACCATCAGACCATGTATTATCTCTTATTTTAAATGTCCAAACACTGCCATCTTCATTATGATCCCAGCTTTCTGCACCAGCTGCTGCTAAAAAGTTGTTTTGATTTTCATCTTCTTCTAATCTTGTAAGTGGTTCAAATACATTGTTTAGTATTGTGTTAGAATAGCTATCTGCACCTTTAGAAGCGTCCAATGTACTTGGCTCTGCACCTAATATTAAGTTTAGATATTGTTCACTATCAATATCTGTTGCTACTTCAGTATTCCCACCTGTACTATCTGATGGTTTGTCCACTACCTTTGCATCTTCTTTTCCACAGCCTACTACAGTAAGTAAAACTAACAACATTACAATTGATAGTACTAAGAACTTCTTGTTTCTCATCTGTGAATCCTCCTTTTTAATATTAGAAAAAATAATTTAATTACTTTTAGTATAGATTATTTTCTAACACATGTCAATCTTTTATCTAACATTGCGTTAGATTTGTTTCTAACACAATAAGTTCTTATAATCTAATTATATGGTGAAAGTTAAATCTTACTAATTGTTGTCCTCTATGACTGCTTGAATACATTTATCTTGATTAAAGTCTTCATTAGGTGTAGGATCTACTTCAATATCTGGGACTGTTCTTGTTTCCATATTAATAGTACCATCAGCATTTATTCCTAACTCTGCACTAAATCTGATTACTAGCCCACTATTTGGTAAGTAGGCAAAGGGAATCTCAGGAAAAACTCTATCTCCACCTGTTGTCTCTCCAACCAAGGTAGCAAAACCTGAATCTTTGGCAAAGGAAGCAAATTTTTCAGAGGATGAAAAAACATACTTATCTACTAACAAATATACTTTTCCCTTAAAATCCAGTACATTCCATGGCTGCAATGAAACATAATTTGTATCATATTTATCAAAATTCGTTTTTACCTCTGACGGAAACTTGGCTAAAACCTCTTCACTTAATTTATCTATTGGCTTTGCAAAAGCCACTTTATACATCTCATATTTGTCCCTATAATCTCCTCTAAAAAAAGAATAATACTCCATTGTTTTGGTTTCATCTATTAAGAATCTAACGATATTTTTCCAATAATCATCAAAACCTCCACCATTACCCCTTATGTCTATAATAAGCTTGTCATAATATTCTACTCTCTTTAGAAAATCATTTACCTTAGAATAGTCCTCTGTTATATGATATGCAGACATTGATTTTATCTTTAGATATGCCAATTCGTCTTCTATCAAAATATCTGTCTTTAGTACAGGCTCATCACTGATTAAGAAATTGGAATTTGGGTCGATTTCTATCTTTTCCACATCTCCACGGAAACCATATCTGGCCATGGACTTTTCATAATTTAATACTTCATGCTGCATAGGGTAAAAATGTTTATAATAACGGTTGTAAACTTCACCATTAAAAACATGAGTATGGTCATTGTTTAAATCTCTTAAAATATTACCTATTGCAACAAAAAATTCCGCATCATTTTTAGTGTTTTTTATTATCTTTGTATATTTCTTTTTATTTCCTAGCCAGTCTACACTATGTAGCCTTTTGTTAACTTCAAAAAAAGGATAGTTTTCTTCAAGTAGCTTGTACATATAATCAAAATCCTCAAGCTTTTCTTCTGTAGACATATTAGTTTCCACTATGCCATATTCAGATGATTCCAGTGCTATGGTCGTAACTTCATCCTTTGAAGTACATCCTACTACTGTACTTAGCAAAATCATCATGATTAAAAGTAATACACTAAACTTCACAAATCTTTTATTGCCCATTTCCAAACCCCCATTTTTGTTATTTTTATAAATCCAATGACTTTAGTATATTTTATTTTTCAATTTGAGTCAATGTTTCCTCTAACACAATGTTAGAATTTGTTCTAATGCAGTCTTAATTTAGTGTTGCATTAATTTTCTGTATATTGTATCATTTATAATAAGATGAATAGGAGGAAAGATATGAAAGATAGTATATCATGTACAATCCAGTATAATAAAGCAGTAGAATTTATTGCATCAATTCTAAAATATACCAACAACAAAACACGACAGACTCAGTGGAATACACCTGAACTTGAAAAGGATATTGCCAAAGACATAATGGATTTTTCCCCAAACGAAAAGGTAAAAGATTGGTTAAAACATGTAGATACTAATATTTCTCCTTTTTTACGCAACGATCTAATATTTGTAACAAATGAAAGCTATAGAATACTAGATGTTTGTTTTCATCTTGTTTTAATGCAAGATATAAAGGAACCTTTGGAGTTAATAGAAGCCCTAAGAACTTTGGATTCATCTACTATGATTGAAATCGCATACAAATTTTATGAGCTTGATGCTCCCTTAGATGATGATGAAAGTCTAAGGCTTGCCTTAACCGAAAATTATTCTGAAGAAATAGCATCTTCTTTTTTGCAAATAAAAAATTATCCAGAAAAATACATGCCTCGTGTGATTGAAGTGCTACAAAGTTTTTATGAGGAATTTTATCGCCCCTTTGAAGAAATGGTTTATAACTATATGGAAGAAAGACGATCTTTCCACAATGAATTATTTGAAAAAGACCCTATTTATTTTATAAATACTATGGGTATCGGTGATTATTCTAAAGCTATTGAGCTCCACAATAATTTAATTTTATACATGAGTTTTTTTATAGATGTGGGAGTATTCTATTTTACTTTTGAAGATACTTTGGTTATGTATTGTGGTCAAACTATTGAGCATAGATTTGAAAATAGAAAAACAAGTGACACATATAAAGCCCTATTTAAAGCATTATCTGATGAAAAAAGAGTTGAAATTCTAAAAATGACATCTAAGAGGCCTTGGTATAATAAAGAGTTGGCAGATTATTTCAATCTAACTACTGCTACACTTTCATATCATCTAAATTTACTATTAGATTTAGAAATATTAAGCTTTGAGCCAAGTATTATAAACAACAGATACTACTACACCACAAATAAAGAGAATCTGAAGAAGCTATTTGATATAGCTTTAAAGGATTTATTAGAATGAATCACGGAAATCTCGTGATTCATTTTGTTTAATTAATCATTTATATGGTAAAATATGAATAGATATATAATTGGAGGTGTTAGTTTTGCTCAATTGGCTGGACAAATATGATAATAAATATGCAAAATTTCTAAGGCAATTGCTCTATAGAATAAAAGATGATAGTGTAACTGCCATAGGTGCACAGCTATCCTACTATATAATACTATCAATTTTTCCATTTATAATATTTCTTCTAAACATACTAAGCTTTACTCCCATTGCAAGGGAAGATGTACTACATAGTATAATTACAATTTTACCTATAGATACACAAAAGATTATATCTACATTATTAATCGAAACAATAAATACTAGTAGTGAGGCATTGCTCTCCATTGGTGCTATCACAGGTATTTGGGCAGCTTCAAAGGGAATCATGGCATTAATTCGTGTGCTAAACAAGGCCTATGATGTTGACGAAACCAGATCTTATCTTGAACTAAGGATGTTGGCCATCTTATTTACCTTAGCACTTATAGTATTATTAACCATAGTACTTCTTACTCTTGTATTTGGAGAGGTATTAGGCAATAAACTTTTTGATTTTTTAGGAATTACAGAAAACTTTATTATGTTTTGGCAGTATTTTAGGGTTATTATTTCTTTATGTTTTATGATCTTTATATTTTCTTTATTATATAGATTTAGTCCATCCATAGGAAATGGTGAAAAAATAAGCTTTAGGCATTCTCTTCCTGGAGCAGTCTTTACTTCCATTGGTTGGATATTTACCTCCACTATCTTTTCCTATTATGTAAATAATTTTGGAAACTACTCTAAGACCTATGGTAGTCTTGGAGGTGTCATGGTTCTATTAGTCTGGTTATATATGAGCAGCATTATAATCATAACAGGTGGAGAAGTCAATGCAACCATTAAATTTTTAGATAGCTAATGGGATAGATTAAAGTAATCTATCCCATTTTTTACTCTTTCATTATATTGTCAAATTTAATCATAGCTAAAGGTGAAAGATTTACATTAATTGTCCCATCATGAGTGCAAATTCCGTTCTGTGGGTGGAATATTGGTATACAAGGAGAGTCCTCAGATATTATACTTTGAATTTCCTTATAGTATTCCATTCTCCTAATAGGATTTACTGTAGCCTTTGCTATATTTAAAAGTCTCATAACTTCTTCATTATCATATCCACTAAAATTAGATGTACTGCTAGGTGAAAACATTGGCTCAATAAATGAAGATGGCTCAACTGCATCTGCATACCAGCCATACATATATAAATCATATCCTTTTTGTACATTTGCTGAATTATTATATTCCTTATTTGATACTTGATGATATTTACATTTAATTCCTATGCTATTTAAATCTTCTTCTACAAATTTTAGTATTGGGTGGATATTCTCACCGCATATAATGTTTAAGGGCTGATTCAGATTCACATTATGTTGCCTTAATAGTGCTTTTGCCTTTTCAGGATTATAATCATATCCCTTTACATGATCATAAGGTACTAATCCTGATGGTATCATGCATTTTGCTTCAGATGCAAGACCCCCTGCAACTTCCTCAACAATTCTCTTCTTATTTATAGCATAGTTAAGGGCTTGTCTCACAGGTTTAGATGTATATTGAGAATCAGTATTTTTCGTCTTAAAGCCAACATACAATGTAGCTAACAACTCTTTCCTTTGTATATTACTATAAAGAGCCGTATCTTTTATTATCTCTATTTCCCGTTTACCTTGAAGAATATAAAAATCATATTTCTTGTCAATAAAATTATTCAGAGCATCTCTATCCTTAGTAGATATTTCTAGTATATTACAATATGGATTTCCCCCTATATAGTCTTTAAAGGCTCTTAGCTTATAAACATTATCAACAAAACTTTCAATTATATATGGTCCACAGCCTACAAAATTACCTTTTTCTAATTCCACTGGATCCATTACTGCACAACAAATCTGTGATAGAAACATTAAAAAACCACTAAAAGGTGCTTCTAGCTTAATAGCCAATCTATAATCCCCTAGTATTTTTATTCCTGTAACTTCCTTGGCCTTTCCATCCATATATTCCTTGGCTCCCTGAATATAATCTACGAACCAAGTATTAGGTGATTTAAGTCTAGGAGATAACATTCTTTCTAGTGAGTACTTTATTTCTTTGCTAGTTATCTTTTTACCATTATGGAAAGAAGCATTGTTTCGAAGGTTAAATATCCAAGTAAGATTATCATCTTCTACATACCAGTTTTTAGCTAAAGCTGGCAGTACATCTCCCGTTTCACTAGTAGTCAATAGCCCTGTATGGACATTCATCAAAAACCTCATGTTTTCCATGGAATTTGATATGGCAGGGTCAAGTGTAAATAAAGGCTCCGATAGATTATGGCGTAAAACAATATCCCCTTTATTTGTTTCCTCAATTTCTCCAATTAGTTTCTTTGTTATTCTATTTAATAGATATGCTACATCCTGCAAGGCTAATATAGCAGCCTTATTAAATTGAGTATTAATCAATGCGCTTTCAACCATAGACATGGACTTGTCCGATATCTTTGACATCTCATCTGTTGAATTAATAATCTCTTCCAGGCTATTTGTTTGTACTGATATAGCATTATTTATTTGATCCATAGTCTCTAACAATAATTCCATAGCATTTTCAATTTTCCCAAATGAAAGATTTGATTCTTCTGCTATCTTAGAACCTTCTATTATCTTTTCATTACTATTCTCTATAGCATCTATAGTTCTATTAACATTTCCATTTATCTCCGTAATTATTGAAGAAATGTCATTTGCAGATTTTGCACTCCTGTCTGCCAATGCCTTTACTTCATTGGCTACAACTGCAAATCCTCTTCCTGCCTCTCCAGCCCTAGCAGCTTCTATAGAAGCATTTAAAGACAGTAGATTGGTCTGATTAGCAATATCTTTGATAATATTTAATATACTATCAATTTGAACAGTGGATGACTTTAATCCATTAATTTCAATCATTACAGATGATATTGATTCCTTTATATCCTCCATTGACTGAATTGTATTATGTAAAGACTTGCTACCTTCATCTACTACTTGCAGAGTATCTCTTGCTGTGTCATAAGATGTACTTGAGCTTGCATTTAACTCTTCAGCCATGGCTGAGTAATTACCTATCTCCTCAACCACTTTGGATATAAAAGTCATTTGCTCTTCTACTTTTATTGCTATAGCCTCTATTATATTTGTTAGACCTTCCGTTTGATTGTTTGAGTCCTGAATCTTTATGTCTAAATTGTGTAATAAGTTTTGTTCATTTTGTATTATTATATCTATCTTTGAAGCTCTTTCAATTGTACCTTTACTAAGATCTAAATCAATCTCTTCTATTTTTTCTACCTTCTTTAAGATCCTATTGCTTCTCCATTTTTTAATCATGGCAACCTCCTATGTTAGAAATTTTTCTTACATAGTTGAATTATATCATATGCTACATTTAAAGGAAAGGAAAAATCAGATTCAACTTCCATTACTTCTTTACTCAAATAAACAAAAAATCATGGAAGAATTCCACGGCTCTTTGCTTAATTTTACATTTATAATGAAAATGGACAGATTATCTGTCCATTTTTTTATTTACATTTGAATTTTAGTCACTAAATCTCTTAAATCCATTGCTAATTGAGATAAGGATTCAGAGGATGAAGCAATTTCTTCCATGGAAGCTGTTTGTTCCTGTGTTGCTGCAGATATGTTTTGAATACTATCATTTATACCTTTGGTCATGCCTTCAATAGATTGAGTTGCATTTACTGCATTCTCAGTTCCTTCTGCTACTTGATTTATAGCCTTAGCTATATTTTCTACCTGTACAACTACTTTATCTATTGAAGTGGAAATTTGATTAAAGTACTCTGTGGCCTCTTTTACAGTAACCATGCCTTTTCCAATTTCTGAATTACTTAATTCCATATTATAATTAGCTTTTACTATTATATTGTGATTTTCCTTTATGATATTATCTATTCTTCCTGTTGATGTTGAAGTCTCTTCAGCTAATTTTCTAATCTCATCAGCTACTACAGAGAAGCCTCTACCAGCATCTCCTGCTCTCGCAGCTTCTATGGCAGCATTTAATGCTAATAAATTTGTTTGTTCTGCAATAGATCTAATTACATTAATTATTTCATCCATCTCACGAGAACTATTATCTACTTCTTTTAAAGAATCTTTTACTTCTTCCGAACTTTTTACAATATTATTCATTTGCATATCAGTTTCTTCCATTTTAGACTTCCCAATATTAGTCTTATCTGATACCTCATTACTTAAACTATCTATTGCCTCTGCATTGCTGCTTATTTCTTGAATTTGTGCAGCTATTTCTTCCATATATGATGTAACATTTAATATGTCATTTAATTGATTTTCAGAGTTTATGGCAATTTCAGATGAGTTTTCAGCCATATTTGTAGCAGCAGAAGTAGATTCCTCTGATATTGCCGTCAACTCCTCTGAAGAAGAAGCCACATATTCAGCAGATACACTAATATTTGCAGCGAAGTCCCTCAGATTTTCAATTACGATTTTATTGGCTCGTCCTATTTCTCCTATTTCATCTTTTCTATTTAAAATCTTAGGATTTACATCTCTATTAATATTTAATTGTGCGATTTCCTTCATATTTTCAGTAATTTCTTTTATAGGCTTTACAATAGCATTACTTGTAAATAAGGAATATAGTGCACCACCAATTACTGCAATTGCCATAATACCTATCATATATTTTTCCAATTTATCTATATCCTTATTCATTTCTTTTACATCAATGGCAACTGCTACAGACCAACCATTGATACCTAATGGTGTATAACTAGCATATCTCATTTTACCATCATAAAAGTACTCATCTACAGCTGATTCGCCATTAACCATTCTTTGGAATACTTCCATTAATCCTTTATACTCTGGAATTTCTTTCATTTTTTCTATTGTAATCGCTCCAGATTCAACTACCTCCGGAATATGATAAGCAATCATCTCACCTTTTTCATTAACTAAATAAGCATCTCCTGTTTCTCCAAAACTTATATCATTAACAATATCATAAATCTCCTCAGCAAGTTTAGCCCCTTGCAACACTCCAACAATCCTGCCATTATATGTAATAGGTGTAGCAATTGGTAGTACAACTTCTCCTGTTACCCTACTTTTAATTGCTCCAGACACAACAGTTTGTCCACTTTTAGCTATTTTAAAGTGTTCCCTGTCTGAAATATTAGTAGTTTCACCAGTTTCTAATTTCATGTTTCCATTTAAATCTACTATGTATAATTCTGTATATCCTAATTTAATCTTTTCTTCGTTTATAGCTTTAAACTTCTCCTCCAAGCTTACTTCTGGATCAGCTATTTTATCCCGACTAGCAGAACCTTCTATAGCTATTAAAAATTTATCTATTTTCTCATATATTAGTCTCCCTGAATCATGAGCCCTATTGGTTAAAATCTGATTCATATGATTTTCTATGCTTGTACTAAATAGAAAATAGGATATGAATCCCATAGATAATGATACAATCAATAAAATTAATACATTTGATATAATCATCCTTGACTTCAAAGTATTAAGTTTAATAATTGACTTTTTTTGTTCTTTTAATTTACTTCTTTCTCTCTTCATTTTACATCCCCTTTTTGTTTTTATATTTATGTATATAAATTAAAGCACATACTAGAATAGTGTAACACTTTTTCCCAATATTTACCATTTATTTTTAAACCCTGCCTCCATGGTTAATCTTTTCCACATTTTGCCGATAAATATTATAGAGGTGATGATAATGAAAATAGAAAATGTTCAACCAACACCAGCTATAGTTAGGCCTAAAAAAGTAGAATCTGAGAAAAAGGCTCCAGTAAAAGCTGAAGTAAAAGAAGCTCCAGCAGCAGTCTATGAAAAGACAGAAAGTAAAGAGACATCTCATGTCTATGACAAAAATACAATTGCAAGGTTGAAAAGAGATAGTCAACAAGCTCATGCCCATCTTATACGATTAGTAGAAGATATGCTAAGACGCCAAGGAAAAACTCTTAATCTACTATCTGATGATGAAATCGTAGAAGTGGATGAGACTGCAAGACAAGAGGCAGCAGCACTAATAGGCCCCGATGGACCATTAGGTGCAGAAGCAGTAAGTCAAAGATTAGTAGACTTTGCCATAGCTATATCAGGTGGGGATAAATCCAAAGCAGACACTCTTAGGTCAGCTATTGAACAAGGCTTCAAAGAAGCAGAAAAAATCCTAGGGGAACTTCCTGAGATATCAAAGGAAACCTATAAATTAACTATGGAAAAATTTGATGCTTGGGTAAATGCAGAATAATTAAAAGACATATCTATTGGAGGGCAACCCCTTAGATATGTCTTTTTTTATTTATCTTATCTAATTTTTATAAAATACATTATATCCTTTATAAGTCATATATACATCTGCCTTACTTGCTATTTCATAAGGAGCATGCACACTTAGTAGAGGAACTCCACAATCTACTACTTCCATTCCATATTTTGCAAGTATATAGGCAATTGTGCCTCCACCACCTTGGTCAACCTTACCTAACTCTCCCATCTGCCAAACTATATTATTATCATTAAATATCTTTCTAATTTTACCTAGGTATTCTGAGTTAGCATCATTAGATCCGCCTTTTCCCCTAACGCCAGTATATTTCACCAAAGTTATACCATTTCCTATAAATGGTGAGTTTTTCTTGTCTAATACTTCAGGATAATTAGGATCAAAACCAGCTAATGTATCAGCAGAAAGCACACAAGAATTTGCTAATGCTCTTTTCACTATAAGCTCAGAATAATTATCTTCAGTCATATCTATTAATTCGGAAACCATGTTTTCAAAGAACATTGATTCCATACTAGTATTTCCAACACTACCGATTTCTTCTTTGTCCACGAATAATGCAACTGATGTTTTATTTGGATTATCTATATCTAATATAGCTTTCATAGAAGTAAAAGCACAGACTCTGTCGTCTTGGCCATATCCTCCAACCATAGACCTATCTATTCCTACATCCCTAGACTTTCCAGCAGGAACTATTTCAAATTCAGCAGTAGTGAAATCTTCTTCTGTCATGCCATATTTTTCATTGAGGATATTTAATACATTTAACTTAACTTTTTCGCTTAAATCCCCATCAGCATATGGAATGCTTCCGATTAAAACATTTAAGCCTTCTCCAGTAATTCCTTCATCCATTTTCTTGCCCATTTGGTCCTTAGCTAAATGTGGAAGTAAGTCAGTTATGAAAAATACTGGATCATTTTCATCTTCACCTATTACTATGTCAATTTTTTCTCCATTTGAATTTACTACGACTCCATGTAAAGCCAATGGCAAGGTTACCCATTGATACTTCTTTATTCCACCATAATAGTGAGTCTTTAACAAGGCAAAATCTGAATCTTCATAAAGGGGAAATTGCTTTAAATCTATCCTTGGAGCATCTAAATGGGAACCAATTATATTCATTCCCTTTTCAAGCTTCTCTTGTCCTAATACAAATAGAGCAACAGCCTTGTCTTTATTATTTGCATATATCTTCATACCTGGAGTAGGTTTTGTTCCTTTTTCTCTTATTTCCTCTATTGATATATAACCATTTTCCTTAGCTACCCTTATTATTTCTCTTGCAGCTTCTCTTTCTGTTTTACCTTTATCTAGGAAATTCTTGTATTCTTCATTTATAGCAAAAGCCTTTTCTCTTTCACTATTGTCCATGATTTCCCATACATTTTTCCATTTGTGAGTTAATCTTTCTTGTAGTTTCTTGCCTTCTGTTTTTTCAGTCATTCTTTTACCCCTCCTAAATTGTATTATCTATTCATAGCTGCTTCTATTTCTTCTACAGTTTTTATAATGTAATGAGATAGATTTTCGCATCCATTTTCCGTAATCAATAGATCATCTTCTATTCTTATGCCTATTCCCTCTTCTTCAATATAAAGCCCTGGTTCATTGGTGATTACCATACCTGGCTTTAGCTCAGTATTATATGGCCCTACATCATGGGTATCTGCCCCTAAATAATGTGATACACCGTGGAAATAGTATTTGGAGATTTCTTTGTCCTCCTTAATTAATCCTAATTCCTTACAACCTTCAGCTAGAACCTTTTTAGCAATTTCATTTAATTCTCTAAAAGCTAGTCCTGGTTTTGCAGCTTCTTCTACAGCTTTTTGTGCTGTTAAAACAATATTATAAATCTCTTTTTGTCTATCTGTGAACTTGCCATTCACAGGGAATGTACGACTTATATCACCATTGTAATACTTATACTGAGCTCCCAAATCAAATAATATTAAATCTCCATCATTAGCTTTAGAATCGTTATCTACATAATGAAGGATAGTAGCATTTTTCCCACATGCAGCTATGGTTTCAAAAGCTTTGTTTCTTACACCATTTTTCTTTAAAGTAAAATCAAAATATGCTTCGATCTCATATTCCATCATACCTGGCTTAATATTTTCTACCATGTTCATTATACCTTCATTGGTGATTTCAATTGCTTTTCTAATTAAATCAATCTCATCCTTTGATTTAATTAGCCTTAGTTCCGTTATATCATGGTAGATATTTTTTATTTCTATATATGGATATCTTTCTTTTATCATCTTTGCAAATTCTTGGGACTCTGTAGTTGTTCTTCTGATTTCTTGTCTTTCTAAGTCTAAGTATATCTTTTCTATATTATTCCTGTTGAGAATAGAGCCAATAGTTCCTTCAAAGCTATCTAGGTATTCAATATTGTCTATGCCCGATGCTTCCTTGGCTTCATCCTCAGTAATTGTAGCTCCTACCCATTTAGCCATAACTGGGTCTGGTCTCTCAATGAATAATTTCTCTGAAACTTTTCCATCAATCTTACTAATTAAAAGAATGACTTTGTCCTTATCAATACCTGATAAATAATAGAAATTTCTATTAGGTATAAATTGATATAGTTCATCAGCAGACTTATATGGAGCCTTATCTGCAAATAATAGCAAGATACTATCATTTGCTAAATTCTCTTCTAATTGTTTTCTGTTTTTTGTAAAGAATTCTTTATTCATATCTATCCCCCAATTATTTATGATTTTAATTAATTGTAGATTATGCACTACTAAATTATACCATAAAATAAATAATTATTATAAATTTTCTCTTATATGAAACTTGCCTTTATTACTAACTAATTTTTCAATTACCTTGGCAACATCTTCTTGATCAATATCCTTGTTCTCTACATAGGAAATATTTCCATCTTTTACTAATCGATCTATACTTTTAAGGGATACTCCTGTTTCCATAATAATCTCCATAATAGTAGACGCTGGATGTTCCCTTATATATTCCATAATCAAATTATTTTCTTTTCCTATCTTTTCATTACAATCCATACAATATGGTTTGCCATCTTTTTCAAACATCTTGCCACAACTTTTACAGATTTCATATGCCACGATATTCACCCCAAATATTTTTTTCTTATGTATTTTACCAATATTAGTATTATATCATATAATTGAATAATAAAAGAACAGAATTATCTGTCCTTTATAGTCTGATGTCAATATTGCCACCTAAATTAGGTGTGATTGATTGTTCCATTACTTTTGTATTTGCTGCCAGTATTTGAATCATATCAGTCATTTGTGATTGGCTTGAATCCATTACCACCTCTAGTACTGAAACTCCTATTTCTTGACTCAATTTCATTTGGCTAAGTGATGTTGATAATGCAGCTATGTCCATGGATTGACCTCCTTTGGTTATATATACCCTAAACTGATTCAAACTTATGAACTACATCTTTTAATTCCATAACTTAGTGCCTTTTATCCTTGCTCTACCTTACCAAATATATAAGTTCTATAAATTCCTCAAGAATATCAATTAATGATTGTCTATGGTTTACTATTTTAATATTTATTATTTTTTATATTAGTTTTTATTAACTCCTCTAATGCATTTATATGATATACCAGACAGTAGATTAAATAATTTAACTGCTGTCTATTATCTCGCCTAATATCTAGTTCTTAGATAATATCGTCATATATGCAAGCGTATCTAGACCATTTTCCTTTATTAGATTAATAATTGATTGAATGTATTGGTTATTGTGTAATATAACTTTTGAAAACGATTGTATTAATTTTAATGTAAGTTCGTCATTTAATCCCTTGTGGTATCCCGCCATACCTATAAGGTGTAATTTTATCATTCCATAGATGACACAAAGAAAAATATAAGAATCCCATATACTTGCAAAACCTCCAAAAGGCATCATCCCTCTAAAATATTCATTTACAAGAAAGTTCTCTAAAATATATTCTTTCTCTTCTAAATAGTCCTTTAGATAGTTAGTGTAAGTTTCTTCATACTTCTTTATCGTAGTTTCTATTTTCTCATCTTCTGTATTTTCTAGACCTAGTAAAGTTTCATTAAGGCACTCCATATATCTTCCATTTAAACTTCCAATTAATAGTCTTTCATTTATCATTGTTTCTAATATCTTTAATTGAATTTCAATTTTGGAAGGAACTTTATTAAGCTCATCCTTAAAGCTTCCTCTGTCAATCATTTGTGCAAGAGATTCTAGAGTCTTAGGTATATCATGAGTTTTATACATCTTGTATAATCCTTCAATTCTATTGTTAACGATGCCCAGTAAAATAAGTCTTTCTGAAATGCTATAGTTCCTATCTTGAAGTAAGGATATGCAAAATAGTCGAATATCCCAAAAGTATCTTTCAGGTTTATTATAAAACATATGCCCTTCTGTATCAAATCTTGAATTTATCATAATTCTTAAATCTTTATCTTCTTGTATTTGTTCAAAAGAAATTCCTTTTGGGTTTAAGAGTGCTAATCTTGCTATCTCAGGACAAGATATCGTTGCACTACGCTCAAGTTTTCCATCTATCCTATTTGTAAATCTAGGATATGAAGCACAGATATCAGATAGATGTTCTTCTCCCAAGATACCTTGAATCTTACAGAGCCTACTTTCATCTAAAAAAGGGCATCTGTCTAACTCATCCATTACTATTCTCCCATAAAACTCATCAGACTTATTATTATGGGATCTTCTAACCATAGATTTAAATATAGGCTTTAGTTCCATATTGTTACTTCTTTTATAATTTTGATATCTCTTTTTATCTAAAGATACTGTCCATCCAATACAACAACTATCTTCACATTCTGAACCAATACATCTAAATTGTTTCATATATTCTGGTATTAATATCATCCTTTTATGTTGTTCCATTAAATCAGCTCCTCACTATCTTAAAAAATAAGTGTTTATTATTAGATTTATCTATATTCTTGATAACATTATTTTAGCAGTTGATAAAGTTGAGTAATTCCTCACCAAATCTAATGTTACATCTTTTAAAGTTATATTCTTATAACAATAACTTTCTATCAACCTATCTAAGCTATCATAGTCAATCCTAGGATGCTTTCCTAAATAATTAACTCCCATATTACCCAACTCTTTACATATCAAATCCTGATTATCTGCTAGACTAAATATAATGGGAATACTTCTTTGAGATAATACCTCGTAGACAGTACTTCCTCCAGCAGTAATTACTATCCTTGAAGATGCTATATATTTTTTTATGCTACTCGGTTTGTATATTAACTCCATATTTTCAGTCTTGATAGCTTCAATGTTTTTAATATAATCACTGTGATATCCAGGTCCAATTATAATCCTAGTCTTAATATCCAAGTTTTTGATTGCATCCATTATTTTAACTGTAATTCCATAATCATCTGTACCACCAGTTGTAATTAGAACTCCATCTTTTTCTATATCTTCATCTTGTTTTTCCCAATATTCTTCCTTCATTATTAAATACTTGGGTCCTAATAATTTTAATTGTCCTTCTATATCTGAGTATCCTATTCTTTCAGCATGGATATTCCCATTGTGGATAATATCTGGTATGGATGCATCATAGATGTCGTTGTTATCATCTATAATCATTAATTTAGTTTTTTCTTTTATTTTCTTAAGGTAATCATTATTTCCTAAATATGAATCAAATATGATTAAATCAATATTTAACTTGTCCATTATCATATAATCTTCTTCTAACTTATTGCTTATTATATATTTAAATTCAGTATCTTTTATTAAATTCTCTAGTTCTTGATTTAAGATGAAAATAATATTAGTATCTTCTTTTACTTGTCTGAGTGCAGTTGCTAGTGACAGACATCTATAGTAGTGCCCATATCCTATACCTTTGCCTCCTAATACTCTGATTACTATGTTCTTCATTCTATATGACTCCAGTCTACAGGAGTTCCTCTTTTTATATCTTTATTTACCTTCTTTCCTAATATGTCATTATAATGTCTTGGGTGCATCCCATATCCCGGTCTTATGGATCTCATGTTTTCTTCAGTTATTATATCCCCAGATTTAATATCTTCTGTGAAAAATAAGGATCTAGAAAAGCTTCTATTTTTTAAAGTCTTTTCATTTAAATTATAGTTCACATTGCCCAATGCTTTTTCTAGATTTCTTATTTCTTCTACCATTGATTTAAATCCATCTATTTCCATTGAGAATTCTGCATCAGGTCCTCCAATATTTCTATCTAAGATTACATGTTTTTCTATAAAATTGGCACCTAAAGCTACTGCTCCAAGGGCTACTGTACTTCCCATTGAATGATCTGATAGCCCCACATTTACTCCAAATGTTTCTTTCATATTTGGTATTGTTAGTATATTCATATCTTCATAGGGTGCCGGATATGAACTTGTACATTTTAATACAGTAATATTAGTATTTCCTGCATTTTTACATGTGTCTACTGCTTCTTTTATTTCTCCTATTGTGGCTATTCCTGTTGATATAATCACTGGTTTTCCCTTTGAAGCTACATATTCTATTAGTGGTATGTCAGTTATTTCAAAGGATGCTATTTTATATGCTGGTGTATCTAAGCTTTCTAATAAATCTACTGCTGTCTTGTCAAATGGGGATGAAAAAATAGTAATTCCTACTTCTTTTGCATAATCAAAAAGTTCTTTATGCCATTCCCATGGAGTATATGCTTCTTGATATAATTTATATAATGTTGTTCCATCCCATAATGTCCCTTGTTTTATTTGGAAGTATTCGTTATCACAGTCCATTGTAATTGTATCTGCTGTATATGTCTGGATTTTTACTGCGTCTGCTCCTGCTTCTTTTATAGCTTTTATTGTATTTTTGGCTATTTGAATATCATGTCCATGGTTGGCTGATATTTCTCCTACTATATAAACTTTATTATCAAACATGAACTTTTACTCCCTTCATAATTATTCTTTAGCAAAAGAATAAAATACATAGATATCAAGCTCTTCTTCCATTCTATATCCAGCTTTTAAAAAAGCCTTTACTGAACCTATATTGTCCTTTTTTACTTTACCTATTAATAAACTAGATTTATATATATCTTTTATTAGTTTTAATAAATTTGTTGCATGACCTTTTCCTCTATGCTCTTTAGCAATATTATAGTTAATTACATAAGTATTACTTTCTATTTTATCTAGTCTAATCAATCCAACTTTATCACCGTAAGCCTTAAATAGATAAATGATTGAATCATTTGATTCAATCTTGTTTTTAAACCACTCTTTATGATCTTCATATTTTATTGGTTTAGAATTAAATGAATTCAACCTAACATCCTTATCATTTGCCCATTTAAATACCAGATCACAGTCATTATTTGTAGCATGTATTAATTCATAATTACTAATGTCTACCATATTAATTTTCTCCTTATTACTTAACACTAAACCTTTTTCTGCTCAATATGTGCATTTATACTAAATAGCTCTGGCTTTCTTTCAAATAACTCTATTATGTCCTTAAGGTAAAAATCGTGCTGTCCTTTATACAGTTCTTCATATACCATAGATATCAGTTCAAAATCCTCTTCTGTGTCTAAAGTCCATCTATATTTTGAATAATCTATATCATTTTTATAGTAAAATATATTATTACTATTTTCGTAGATATAAGGAGTCACATGCTCTCTTTGATGCTTTTTATTAGCTTCATTGTAGGCTATTTCTAGTTGTTTAAATGAAAATACCTCTGTGTCTAGTCCTCTTGGATATGTCCTTTGAGTTAAATCAGAACCTGCATTAGTTACTAAATCATATTTATTGTTTTTATAAAGCTCTATTATCTCATCAACTATTATTGGGTCTATTAATGGACAATCTGATGTTATTCTTACCACTATATCTGCTTTGTTTTCTTTTGCTGCATAGTAATATCTTGATAGTACATCATCTTCTGATCCTCTATAATACTTAACCCCTAATCTATTTGTCTCATATACTATTGCATCATCGTCTACTTTAGTTGTTGTAGCTGTAATAATTTCATCCACTAACTTAGATTGTCCTACTCTTGAAATTACATGTTCTAGTATAGTTTTATCCCCAACTTTCTTCATGACTTTACCTGGTAATCTAGTTGACCCCATTCTTGCTTGGATTATTGCTACTATTTTCATAATTATTCCTACTTTCTATAGTAATTAATAATCTTATGAATTCCATTTATTACATCTTCCACATCCTCATCTGTCATTGCTGGGAAAAGTGGTATCGTAAACATTGAATTATACAATTCTTCTGCCTTAGGGCATATCCCTTTTTCATATCCTAACTTTTGATAATATGGATGCCAATATACAGGGATATAGTGCACATTTAATCCTATATTTTCTGCTGAAAGAGCATTATATATTTCTTTCCTATCTACTTTCAGTTTGGATAAATCAAGTTTTAGAACATATAGATGGTTTACTGTATCTGAGAAATCAGCATTTCTTTGAATTATAAGTCCATCTAATTTTCTAAAAGCTTCGTTATATCTATTTACTATCTCTTTTCTCCTTTGAATAAAGCAATCTAGTTTGTTCATTTGACTTATACCTAATGCTGCTTGAAAATCAGTCATTCTATAGTTGAATCCTAAATCTAATTGTTCGTAATACCAACTTCCACCGTCTTTATTTTCAAGTTGATTTATGTCTCTAGTGATTCCATGAGATCGAAAATTAATTAGTTTCTTATAGTATTCTTCATTATTTGTTGTTATAATTCCACCTTCACCAGTTGTTATGGTTTTTACTGGATGAAAGCTAAACATAGTCATATCAGCTTGACTACCTACCCTAGTTCCCTTATATTTAGTTCCTAGGGAATGTGCTCCGTCCTCTATAATCACTATGCCTTTATCTTTTACTAAATCTTTAATAGCATCTATATCTACGGCTTGTCCCGTGTAATCTACTGGTATTATTGCCTTGGTTTTATCTGTTATCTTTTTTTCTATTTCTCTTACATCAATATTAAATGTATCTGAATCTATATCCACAAATACAGGAGTTCCACCCATATATAATACGCAGTTTGCTGATGCTGCAAAAGTAATTGGTGTAGTTACAACCTCATCACCTTCTCCAATTCCTGCAGCATAACATGCTCCATGTAAAGCAGCTGTACCATTTGAAAATGCTACTGCATATTTAGCACCTACATAATTAGCTATTATTTCTTCAAATTCCTTTACTTTTGGTCCTGTTGTTAGAAAATCAGATTTTAATACCTCAATTACAGCAAAACAATCTTCATCATCTATACATTGTTTTGCATATGGTAATAATTTGTTTCTAACAGACATTCCACCTAATATTGCTGGTTTCATTTTCATTCCTCCAGTATTATACTTTCTGCTAAGCTACTTTAGTTTCTGTATCCTTTGTCTTAAATCCTCAATACTAATCCACTCATTATTTGTTTCTGAATTATATTCAAATCCATCTTCTATAGGCTTTCCACCATCCGTAAAAAATCGTTCCGAATTCCACCAATCAAAATGTGGATATACTATATAATGGTTTTTATATTCGTAAGTCATCCTTGAATCATCTTTTGTTACCATTACTTCGTGTAACTTTTCGCCTTCTCTAATACCTATTTCTTTCAATTTGCAATCTGATAACATTGCCTTAGCTAAGTCTGTTATCTTAAATGACGGAATTTTAGAAATATAAGTCTCTCCACCTTTTGATTCTTCTAAAGCCTTAAATACTAACTCTACTCCATCTTCAAGAGTAATCCAAAACCTTGTCATTCTAAAATCTGTAATTGGAAGTTCTTTTTCTCCTCTATCAATAAGCTCTTGGAAGAAGGGAATAACAGACCCCCTGCTACCTGCTACATTACCATACCTTACTACTGAAAATATTGTACCTTTGTCTCCAGAATATGCATTGGCAGATATGAATAGCTTATCAGATACCAGTTTTGTTCCACCATAAAGGTTAATTGGGTTTACTGCTTTATCTGTCGATAAGGCTACTACTTTTTTTACTCCTGTATCTAATGCTGCATCTACTATATTTTGTGCCCCATGTATGTTTGTCTTAATTGCTTCAAAAGGATTGTATTCACAAGCAGGAACCTGTTTCATTGCTGCTGCATGAATTACATAGTCAACTCCCTTAAAAGCTCTATAGAGTCTTTCTCTATCTCTTACATCCCCTATAAAAAATCTTAGTTTTCCTTGCTGCTCTTTGGTTAATTTAGATGCAAATAATTTTCTAACTACATCTTGCTTAAATTCATCTCTTGAATATATAATAACTCTAGAAGGATTATATCTTTCAAATATCATCTCGATAAACTTTTTTCCAAATGAACCTGTACCACCTGTAATTAGTATTGACTTGTCATTTAACATAATTATCTCCACCCTTTATATTGCAATATTTATCAAAGTTTTTTATTTCCTTTATATTGCTTCTATACTTGTAGTGCATCTATCTATCAATAAATCATTTAACTGTCTATAATAATAATTATTACTTATTATCGATCATATAATAGGTTGCTTACTATTTTTTTGATTATTTCCTTTATAAATCATATCTAAAAGAGAGCTTCTATCTCTCTTTCTTCAACAGCCTCTAATGAAACATCTAGAAGTTCATTTATATTTTCATATTGTATTTTTAATCCAATTAGTAGCCTTTTCCTTTTCTCTAATGCATCTTCTATCTTATCTAATGCATTGTAGGTTCCAATTGTAATGGCTTCTCGATATAAATTACCAATCTCTTCAATAAAACCCTTATAAAAATCTGTTTTTTCCAATTCTTTAGTCTTATTAATTATCTTATTAAAATCACTCTTAAAGTCTTTTTTATAATGCTGATTTATCAAATTAGTTAATAAATCAATTCTTTCATTTGATATTTTTATACATTTCCTTAATTCTACATTATATTTATTCATAAGCTTATCATATTCTTTTTTATCAACTTCAACTTCATATTCAAATAAAGAATTAAGTTTATTTTCTATATCATATTCTCTTGTTAAAAATTCATCTATAGCTTCCTGAAAACTCATATTTGGAATACCTTTTATAGGCAGTCCCCCTTCTGTACAATTATATATGCCTTTATTTATCTGATTATATTCAATATAATCTTCAAACCAAATTTTAAAGTTCAAAAAAGCGTCTTTAGTATATACTTTTTTCCCATAAATATCAACTTCCTGTATATATCCATTTTCAGTATTAATATGATTTTGGTGAATTGCACCATCTGCATACAATTTTTCTCTTGTATAGCATAAATCTTGACCTAAAAATATAATACATGATGATTCAAGCCATACTGCAAAATCAAGTGCCAAATTCGCTACTGAACCTCCAGTTAAAAATTTATTTGTTTTTATGTTCATCTTTTCGCAAATATTGTTCATATAAGTATCAGAATGTAATGTTAACCACATCTTATTTCCAGTATAATCTAGCAATGATTCGTAATAAACAACATTATTATATAAAAATAATGGTCTATGGTTTTTTAGATTTTTGAATATTTCTCCTTCAGATTTATTTCCATCAATCCCCATTATTATATGTGGTTGTATATTATTACTTTCTAATATATTTGCAGATGAACCTACTACCAATATAATCGCTCTTTCCTTTATATCATTTAGCAAGTTGATATTTTTTTCTAAAGAAGGCCCAGCTGAAACAATGACAACAGGCACACCTTTTAATTTATCTTTTAATCTGTCAACAACATCGTATTCTTTTATGAATTTCATATTTCTCAATATGTTATAAATCCATCTTTTCGAACTTACTATTTCTGTAAACAAATTACCTTCTATTGTCATAACTAAAGAACTTAACTCTTTATATATGCTATCTATATAATCTTCATATAAATTATTATATTTAGAACTATGAGTAAAATATAAGTTTTTTATCTTATTGTTTTTTACATAGTGTTCAATTAAATGTCTTATAGTATATTTATCTTTATTAATAATAAAAACTATATTTTCCTTATTTAGGTAATCTGAATAATCTTTAATCTTTAAAGATTGAATGAAAATATCTAATTTTGGTTCTATTATAATAATCTTTTTATCAGGAAACCTTTCTAATAAAAAATCTAAATAGTATCCTAATCCCAATCCAAATATTACTATAGTATCTTCTTCTTTTAAATCTATTCCTTCTACCCATGCAGCTGATTCCCTCAAAGGATTGTATTTACTATGTAAGTAAACTTTATTATCTATCAAGATGTTGAAACTTTTATCTTTATTTTCTACTAATTTATATTTTTTATCAATCATCTCATCCATATTATATTCATCAATTTCTTTATATAAATCAAAATAATACATTTTTAGTTGATCTAAGTTTTTTATATACAATTAAAACACCTCTTTTAATCTACATGTTTTTTATAATCTTACTTCAGATATTCAGGTTATGGTAATCTATTAATGGCTCTCAACATTTAATATAACATTTCATCTTCCATATTTATATGTTTTAACTACTAAATATTGTAGAATTTAATTCTTTAAGTTTATTTATTGTATCAATTGAGATTGGAAGAACTATCATTTTTATTGACTAGATTTAATAGTTTGGTTGCCATTTCTTTGAAAATTGTTGCAATCTCATATGATAATATATCTGCTATAGAGACATTATCACCATTAGATAGCGAATCTTCAAAATCTCCTAATATTGATTTAAGAGAAAACACCTCTTTTGCATATAGATTCCAATCTTTATAACTCAATACAACATCTTTTAATCTTTCATCTTGATCTATAAAAGAAAAAGTATTTATTACCCAGCTAATTCCACCTAGTAGATCTTCTAAATCCTTCCAAGATTCTTGATTAGGATTTTTGTAAAAGCTGTTAGCTAAATTATCTATAAGTTCTGGAGTTCTTTCTAGGTATTCTAACGCAGAATTCAATATATCATCTACTAATTCTTTATAAGTAGATGATATTACTTCCACCTTGTCAATTACCCTAATATTATCTAAGAAATATCCATAGTAGTCCTCAAACACTTCATATTCATCTACTACTATATGACTTAGCACTTTAGATGATTTAGCGATTATAGTATCTATTTCATTTAGTATATTATCAATCTCATCTTTATTGTTTTCATATTCCAAAATTTGATTTTCTATGTAAATTTTCAACATAATACCCCCATTCTTTTCTATGTATATATTATCGACAGAATTTGATATATATTTATATAATACCTCATTTTAGTATATCATGACAATTAAATATGAAGATATTTGCTGAATAAATATACTAATATGATATAATAAAACTAGAACCTTTGTTTGATGGAGGTGATAATGTGACTATCTTATTTACCGATGAAATGGTAAATATAATAAGAACTGAATATCCTGATTCAGATAATGAAATAGTATCTAATAGGTTGGGAATTTATTTCGATATGCTTTAAGATATAAAGCTTCTAGATTAGATATTAAAAAGCGATATGTTTATGAAAGAATATTATTAGGATACTGCTAAAACCTTACGAGAACTTATTACGGATTGTATAATAAAGTTCAAAGGATGAAAGAAAACGGCCTAATTTAAAAACCAGAGGAAAATCCTCTGGTTTTAGTTTGTCTCTTGAGACTTGTAAAATTATCTTAATAATTGTAATACAGTTTGAGGTGCTTGGTTTGCTTGCGGACCATCGTGTATGTTTCCATATACGCCAGACTATATCTTCAACCAAAATTTGATCTGGTTGTTGGGTACTTCGGGGGCACTCTCTCCCCTACGGACTTCATCACCGTACAATTATTTAATGTCTTAGGTGGTATATCCTAGTCGTTGAACCTTCTCCAACCTTTCAGTACAGGAACTCGGCTGCTGATTGTCCAATCTAACTAATTTTCAGACCTTCACGATTACCCTTTCGGATTGCGTTGTGGTTTAGTTAGCTTAAGGAGGTTCCAGCAATTCACCCAATTTGCTCTCAAAGATTACTCTCTGAAGGACCCTATTTCCATTATCTTAACAATTGTAGAACTGTTTGAGGATTTTGGAAGGATTGAGCCAACATAGCAGTTGAAGCTTGTTGTAATATGCTATTCTTTGTTTGCTCCATCATTTCTTTTGCCATATCTACGTCTCTTATTCTTGATTCTGCAGCTTGGATATTTTCTGAAGCATTATCTAAATTCTTGATTGTATGCTCTAATCTATTTTGATTTGCTCCAAGTTTTGATCTTTCAGCAGATACAAGTTTGATTGCAGCATCTACTTTAGCTATAGCACTAGCAGCACTACCATGTGATGCTATTACAAGAGCATTTACACTTAATTTAGCAGCTTTCATAGTTGATATTTTTAATGTCATACTTACGCCTTTATCAGCACCTATTTGGAATTTTACAGATGTAAGTGTACCATCTAATAAAACCTTCTCATTAAATGTAGTTTTTTCGGCTATTCTATCAATCTCTTTTACTAATTCAGTCATCTCATTTGCTAGCGCTGTTCTATCAACTGCAACGTTAGTATCATTAGCTGCTTGAACGGATAATTCTCTCATTCTTTGTAGGATTGAGTGAGTTTCATCTAATGCACCTTCTGCAGTTTGAATCATAGAAATAGCATCTTGTGAATTCTTTGAAGCCATATTAAGTCCTCTAACTTGCGCTCTCATTTTTTCGGAGATTGATAGTCCTGCTGCGTCATCTCCTGCTCTGTTTATTCTGTAACCTGATGATAATTTCTCCATTGATTTAGCTCCACCAGTGTTAGCTAATCCTAATTGTCTGTGTGTGTTCATTGCCATTAAATTGTTATTAATTCTCATTATTTATTCCTCCTTGATTTTTGTTGTTGGCATCCTTGCCACAATTTTTTAAGTCTTTTTATCCTTTTGGCCAAAGGTTTTCTAACTTTCAATATTATTATCGGATGTTTGTCCTATTACTTTAGTGTTTTTATCGGAATATTTTTCTTTTATTTCCAAAAATCTATCTAAATTGTCAAACAGTATGTCTACGAGTTTTGGATCGAAGTGTTTGCCTCTTTCTTCTTTGAAATAATTTAGTATGTCTTTGGTTACCCAAGGTTTTTTGTATATTCTTGGGCTGCCTAGGGCGTCGAATACATCTGCTATGGCTGTTATTCTTCCATAGATGTGGATTTCTTTCCCTTTTAGCCCTCTTGGATAGCCCTTGCCGTCGTATCTCTCGTGGTGTTCGTGGGCTACTATGGATGCTGCTTTTAGGATTTCTCTTTTTGAGTTCTTCAGTAGATTATATCCTATTGTAGTGTGAGTTTTTATAATATTGTACTCTTCTTGTGTTAGTCTACTAGTTTTTAAAAGTATATTATCAGATATTGCTATCTTTCCTATATCATGAATTGGCGTTGCATGGGTAAGGAGTATCACATCTCTTTTGGATAATCCATATTCTTCAGCTAGTATTTCACAGTATTTGGATACTCTCTTTACATGGTATCCTGTTTCTTCTGATCTGGCTTCTGTTACTTCTCCTAATGTATATAGTATTTCTTTTTGAGTTTCTTCTATTTCTAGATTTAGACAAAGGTTGTCGAAGGTAGCTGATATACTTTTGTGAAATACATCTAGAAGTTCCATATCTACATCTATTTCACCATCTATTTCTATATATATTATGGCTTCATTCCCAGCCGTACTTTTGTATTTAGCCACATAACAATTATCATAAAAATCATGTTCACCATCATTATATAATTTGTTAAGTTTCATCAGATCAGCTTCAGATACGGTTTGTCTGATGCTCTTATGAATAGATTCTTTATATTTCCCATGGCCATCTATTAATTTGAAAATATTTGAAGTCCCCTGCCTAATAGCTGCGAAGGAATTTATTTTACATTCTTGTACACTTTTACATTGATTAATTACCGCACTTAGGTGACAAAGACACCCAGATAGAAAATCTTCAATAGAGTTTGTCTCATATAGTTTGGATATAGATTGTACTACTTCTTCCATAGCTTCTTTATTGTTATTTATACGATTAATATCCCTAAAGGATCTTAGGGATGAAAATATAACTGTATTCATTTTTTTTGAAAATAAGTCTGTTTTATCTTCATATCCATTTATATCATAGCTTAATATAATTTCTTCCTGTAAACTCATAGATCTATTTCCAGTAATTAGAATTATTCTAATATTAGCATTTTTTATATCTTCTCTAATATATTTTGCCAAACCTAGACCTGAGTCTTTTTCTTCTAAAAATACATCTAACAATGCCAATGCTATATCATTGTTTTTCTTCAATATTTCAACGGCATCTTTTGATGTATATGCACTATAAAACTCCACAGGTTTATTTTCAAATCTAAGATTTTTGTTAAGCTCTTTTACCATTCTGTGTACAAAATTATCATCATCTACTATGAGTACTTTCCACGATCCATTGTGGCTCAGATTCTCTATTTCATCCTTGAACACCCTACAATTCCTCCTTGAGTACATTAAACCTACGCTCTATTGCTTTTTAAGTAATCTTTTCATTTCTTCTAGG
Organism: Tissierella sp.; assembly: GCF_031460495.1. NCBI lineage: Bacteria > Bacillati > Bacillota > Tissierellia > Tissierellales > Tissierellaceae > Tissierella > Tissierella sp. The sequence goes on from NZ_JAVKTS010000003.1 coordinate 491,401, forward strand.
TTTGTAGTATTATTAACTGCTGCTAAATTCTCTTCTTGTATTTTCTTGTATAATTCCTTGCGCATTATATCTATATTTTTTGGTGCTTCTATGCCAATTTTCACTTTACCGTCTTCTATTTCTACAATTCTAATCTCAATATTTCCATCTATAATTATAGACTCATCTTTTTTCCTCGAAAGTATTAGCATATTATTCTCCTCCTGTTTTGGAGTCTTGATTGAATATGAAATGTTTGGTAGTATATCTTTCATCATCTAATATTACTTGTTTACCTAGTCTTTTTCTAGTATTGATGACTATTGGTCCTAGAAGGTTGGTAGTCATCTTTGTCATATCTTCTGGTACTACTACCATGGAGTATATGGCTACTTCTTCTTGCTTTTCTATCATTAGTTTATTAGTTGCTATTTCTGGAAGTAATATATCATAGTCACTAAATATTTCAAATGGATTCAGTATTACAAAAGATAAGTCTAGGTTTTTAACGGATTGTAAAAAATGAAAAGGATTTTCTTCATCTTCATTTAATACAATGATAAATTCTTTCTCCTCTTCAAATCCAGGTATTCCTTCTTGAAACTTAATTATCTTTTCTTCTTTAATATCTATTTCGCCAAAATTCCTCGTTCTTATTCTCATCCATACTACCTCCTTTTATTCAATTATAATACAAAATATGAGATTATAATACAATAATCTAAAAAATAAAAAGGGACATCAGTCCCCTATTGATTTATTATCTTAGAAAATCCATTAAGCTTGGTTGTATTATTCTAGCCCCTACTGCAAGGCTTGCGTTGTATACATTTTCTTCTATAGCTAATTTCATCATTGCTTCTGGTAAGCTTACATCTTCGTTGAAGGATAGCAACTCTTTTAGGTTTATTAATTGATCTTCTAATTTACTTTCTGTTAGTTGTATTCTATTGGTTTTTGCTCCTATTTCTGCTGTAACTGATAAGATTTGGTTGCTAGCATCCTTTATATTTCCTAAGGCTGTTTGAAGATCATCTGCTGGATTTGCAGATGTCCCTGCTAGAGCAGCTTCTAAATCGTCAAACATTTGTATTAAATATGCTTTACTTCCTGCAGTCACTTCTGTTTCATAATCCTTAGTTCCACTTCCAAATATCTTGTTTCCCAAAGTATTTACTGATACCCTCTCAGCAACTCCTACATTATAGACAAATACTTCATCTATGGGAACTCCCCCATCATCTAGCCCAATATTTACCTTATAGTTTCCATTTTCATCTAGTAATTCCTTGTCAGTCTTATATCCTGTAAATATTGATCTTCCTGCATAGGTCGTATTTCCTATTTGGATTAAATGTCCCTTTAACTCAGTTATTTCTGCTTCAATCTTTTTTAGATCATCTGGAGCATTTGTACCATTTGCTGCTTGATTAGTTAATTCATAAGTTCTCTTAAGTACTTCATTTATTTCCTTAAATGCTGATTCTGATTCTTTCATCCAAGCCTTTGCATCCTTAGTATTTCTTAGATATTGGCTTACTTTTGATATATCTGTATTAAATTTTAAAGATTTACTGGCAGCTATTGGGTCATCTGAAGGTACTCGAAATTTCTTGCCTTTAGATGATTCAAATTGTAACTTTTCCAATCTTTGTAGAGTACCATTTAAATTATATGTCATATTGCTTACAAGCATATTATTTGTTATACGCAATTTACTTCACTCCCTTCTTATCTTCCAACCATTCCTAGCCTATTTACTGTGATATCCAATAGTGCATCCATTGTTGATATCATCTTTGATGCTGCTACATATACATGTTGGAATTTTACCATATCAGCCATTTCTTCCTCTAAGGATACTCCTGATATGGATGCTCGTTTTGTTTCTACATTTTTTTGCATTAGCTCCTGTGTAGCATATAACCTTTTTGATTGAAGGCTATCTACTGCCATGGATGAAAGCATTGCTTTAATAAAATCATCTGGTGTTCCTTGGGATACAGCTCCTGAGAAGAAATCTCTGGATTCCCTTTGCTTTACAAGGGCTAAAAGATTTCCATTGTCTTCTGCTGCTCCACCAGAAATTGAAGCTGCTGCAATTTTCTTTATATCATCTATTATGTCTTGATTTACGCCCAATGTTGCCGCTGCTTCCTCATCACTTGTATAAGTGAAGAAGTCTATTCCATCCACACCAGCTCCACGACTTTCACCTATTCCATATCCTTTTCTATGGAGTTCATTGAATTTATCTGCAAATCCCTTTGCAAAGTCATTAAGCTGCTCCATATAATATGGTATACCTCTATAAGTATTTCCTTGTCCATCTCCTTGAATCATATCCAATAGTCCCTTTAATTCTCCTGACTTAGGATTTGCATCTCCGCCATTCTCCCAAAGAATATCATAAGTATCCTCTACTCCAACTGTTGTTTTCTTAAGGAACATCTTGTTAGTATTCATGTGGTCTACTATGGATATTCCATTAACCGATATCTCATATTTGCCGTCTGATGATTCATTTACTCTCACATTTACTATCTTAGATAATTCATCTACTAGCAATTCCCTTCTATCTCTTAGGTCATTGGCTTGTTTTCCATCTATTTCTTGAGAATATATTTGCTTATTTAATCCTGCTATTCTTTCACTTAAACTATTTACATACTTTACTTTAGTTTCTATTTCATATTCTGTTTCTTTTTTTACATCACGCAATCTTTTTATAGTTTCCTGTACATGCTTCGTAAAGGCAATGGCATTTTCTCTAACAGGCTCCCTATATGCTATATCTGATGGGTTCTTGCTCATTTCATCTAAGCTTGAATAGAAATCATCCATATATTGTCTAAAACTACTATTAGATGGTTCACCCATTAATTTTTCCATTTCAGTTAATGCATTTTTCTTTACTTCCCATTCTCCCATTGGAGCCATTTCATTCCAATATTTAAAATCAACGAAGGAATCCCTTACTCTTTGAACATTATAGATTTCTGTACCTGTACCTAGAAATCCTATCCCTGGCATTAAAAAAGGGTTTGTAGCTTTTTGGTCTATTTGTTGCCTAGAATATCCCTTTGTGCTTGCATTGTCTATATTATGATTTGTAGTATATAAAGCTCTTTGTGATGCAAGGAGCCCTCTTACCGCTGAATTAAATCCAAATATCATTCTTTCTACCTCCCAACTAATCCTACTCTATTGACTACTGTCTCTATCATTTCATCTATAGCGTTGATCACTCTTGAATTCGCAGAGTAGAAATGTTGAAATTTTATCATATCTGCCATTTCTTCATCTAATGATACATCTGAAAGAGATGATCTTTTTTCATCTATGGACTTTATCAAAAATCCTTGATTGTCTGCTACCAGTCTAGAGGCTTCTCTTTCCAAACCTAATTCAAGTATTATATCTCTATAATATCCATCAATATTCATAGAACCAAATAGGGTTTCATCGTTTCTTATTTCATATATTTCCTTTGCTATATTTCCATCTCCGATTCCACCAGTTTTTGATATAGCTATTTTATTATAGTTAGATAATGCTGGGTTTACTTTGATGTTAGCAGCCGTAATGACTCCATCTGTCCCTACAAAGAAGTCCAATCCCAAATTCATGCCTTGTAAGTCTATTCCAGTTTTATGAAGGTCATTTATTCTACTGGCTACTGTACTAACTAGAGTATCTAATCTATTCATATAATTAGTCAAAGATCCGTCCCTTACATCTATATATCCTGCCAGTTCTCCAAGGCCATTTAAATTAATTTTATCATTGGTTTTATCCCAATAAATATGTCCTAAGCCCTTTTCATCAGTTTTCATATCTATTTTACTAATATAACTACCATTTACTAAATCCTTCCCCTGTAAAGAAATAATTGTCTCTCCATAGGAATTTTCATAGGATGTAATTGGAATTAGTTCAGATAATCTATCTAATAGAGCATTTCTTTCATCTCTAAAATCATTGGCTTTTACTTTGCTATTTTCCCCTTCTACTACCTTGATGCTCTTATTTATTAATGCTATCTTGTTAAGTAAGCTATTGGTTTCTTCTACTTTAATGGTTATTTCTTTATTTAAATTTTGCTTTATATCGTTTAATTGATTGGATAGATGATTGACAGTTTCTGTCATTGCTACTGCTGATTCATGTACCAAGCCTCTAATAGTCAAGCTATCTGCTTCATTAGAAAGTTCGCTCCAATTGTTCCAAAATTCATCCATTACTTTTTGCAGTCCACTATTTGTTATTTCGTTAAATATTCCCTCTACATCTTCAAGAATCTGTGATTTTGAATTATGATATCCAAAGCTAGCCATTTCACGTCGTAGTTTCAAATCTAAGAATTCATCTCTGATTTGTCTGATCTGTGAAACATTCACTCCTGTTCCCATTTCCAGCCTGCTATCTGCTGATTTTGTATATGGATTATTTGTATGAATTGCTGATTGTCTCACATAGTTCACATTATTTGCGTTGGCTATATTGTGTGAAACAGTATTTAATGATTGCCTTGAAGCTTGAAGCCCGGATATTGATATATATAAACCGCCAAAACTCATATTTACACCTTCCTATCAAAAATACTATTTCCACTAGTTTTTTTATTGTTTAATCCATAGCTTGGATTATTACTTGAATTGGTGATTAAATTCATATTAAAATCAATCCAATCCAGATTTTCCCTTATTAAATCATTATTTAATGTATTTCTTACATAAAGTTCTTCAAAAGCTAAGGTCATTTTATCCTTTAAATCTATTAATCCCTTATTATCCTCTGGAACTCTTTCAATGACATCAGAAATAGGGGTATCTATAGCTACCCCCCAAGTATCTAACAATCTTTCTCTGGATTCTTCAAGTAGTGCCATCTCATTAATTAGATCTTCTTCTTTTTTTGTTGTTTTTTCTAAATCTTGTATTTGATGGTTGATAATCATATCTGTTTTTTCAAATGAAATCTCTTTTAGACTCATTAAAACAGTTAATTCTTTTTCCAATATTATTTCCAATTCTTCTTTAAAAGTCATTGTATTCACCAACCACTATATTTTTTTATCAAAATTGATACTTTCTAACATCTTCTCAGCGATTTTTTGCCCATCAATTTCATAGGTACCTGTCTCAATTTGGTTTTTAATAAATTCTACTTTATCCATGCGAATTTCTTCTACATCTTTAATCTTTTGTAATGCAAATTGAAACTCTACTGCCCTTTCAGATATCTTGATCTGGTCTTTTTCTTGACTCGCCTTATCTGATTTTACATTTTTTACCCCTGCATTTTTGTTATACACTTGAAATACATTATCAAGTTTATTTATTCTCATTAAAAAACACCCCGCTTCCCGTATTCAATAATATTATCGGTCAGATAGGATGTTTCTTTAACTTTTTATTTTTTACGGTCATGTCTATCCGCTACTCTAAACTTTTCTTCCACTTTCTTTGCAGAATTTTTCTTTGCCCTTTCTGTATTTAATACATCTCCTAGCTCTCTCTGAATGCTATTTGCACATTTTTCACAGAATCTCCCTGTCCTAATACTTGCTCCACATTTTTCACAATCAAGTATTAGATTTCCACCTTCTGCTATTTCAAGCCTTCCATCTCTTAAAAAATCTATTATTTTCCTCGAATCAATGCCTGTCCCTTCGCTTACATCAGAAATATTTGCACCTGGGTATTCGAGGAGAAATGCTTTGATACTTTGGAAATCCTTCTCATCATCTTTTCTACAAAAAAAACAAATTTTAAAACCATCATAGTTGTATACCCTTCCACATCGCGTACAGTTTTTTAAATTCATATTCCCACATCCTTTAATTTAATTTGTTTTACTTGATGTAAGTGCTAGTCCTATTACTTCTTTAGAGCCATTTTCCCTAAGTACTCTGCTACATTCTTCCATTGTCACCCCTGTAGTTATTATATCGTCAATTAGAAGTATTTTTTTACCTTTTATTTCTTCAGCTTTCTTTAACTCAAATGAATCTTGTAAATTGATAATCCTGTCAATCTTGACTAAATGGCTTTGCTCCTTTGTCCATTTTGTCTTTATCAAGTTATCATGTAATAATGGCTTGTTTAGATTCTCTGATATGTAATTTGCCAAAAGTTCTGCTTGATTATATCCTCTTAATGCTTCTTTTCTCCTATGAGCAGGTATGTATGCAATTATATCTATATTTTTTTCTATTTCTTTTTTTCTAATTGTATCTAGCATTATCTCACCAAAGGGCTTGTACAAATAATTTTTTCCATTAAATTTATATTCCTTCATCTTATCCCTAATAAATCTATTGTAAGAAAGAGAATAATAGGCCTTATTTATATAAGATGAATTAATTTCTATTTCCTTATCTAAAATATCTAAGTTTTCATAGCAGTCTTTACATATAAAATTCTTTATATTAGAATTATTTTCCCTACACATTAAGCATATATGTTTTTTTGGAAAAAGTAAATTATTTAATAACTCTATCAATATAATCACCCTATAAATATAGACATATAATTTCTAATCTTTTTATCCAGCGCAGAGTATCTTTTAGCTATTCTATTGTTTTTTATCATCATATCTAAGTATTTTTCTTCCCCTACTAATACTACTAGTTTTTTTGCCCTTGTAATAGCTGTATATAGCAAATTTCTTGTTAAAAGCATTGGTGGACCCCAGCTAATAGGCATGACAACTACTGGAAATTCAGAGCCTTGGGATTTATGTACTGTTGTGGCATAGGCTAGTTTCAGTTCATCTAATTGATTGAATTCATATTCTACTTCTCTTTCTTCATCAAATAGAACTGTTACTGTCCTCATGTCTTCATCTATGTCTATGATATACCCAAAATCTCCATTAAATACACCCTCACCGGATTCTACTTCCCTACCATTCCTAATTGTCTTCCATTCAATTGTGTAATTATTCTTTATTTGCATGACTTTATCCCCAACTCTAAATAAATCATCCCCTATTTGTTTCTCGTTTTTATTTTTATCCTTAGGATTTAGTACAGTTTGCAAATGTTTATTTAATGAATTTATACCTACTTCTCCTTTTTTCATAGGCGTAAGGACTTGGATATCTTTTAAGCTGTCTACCCCATAGAATGTGGGCAATCTCTCTTTACAAAGCTGAAGTATTGTACCTAATATTTGACTGGTAGTTGGCATAGTCATAAAATAAAAGTCTTTATCTTTTTCATTTAAAATAGGTTCTTCTCCTTTATTTATCCTGTGGGCATTGACTATTATCATGCTCTCTCCTGATTGTCTAAATATCTCATCTAATGTAACTACTTTAACTACTCCTGAAGCAATAATATCCTTTAGTACATTTCCAGCTCCTACAGATGGTAGTTGGTCTATATCTCCTACTAAAACTACTCTAGTACCTGGTTTTAATGCTTTTACTAAGGAATTCATAAGAAGAATATCTATCATAGATGCTTCATCTATTATAATCAAGTCTGTATCTATGGGACTGTCTTCGTCTTTGCCAAAGGCCATGGATTCTTCTTCCATAAAGGAGTATTCTAGGAGTCTATGTATAGTTTTTGCTTCTCTCCCTGTGGTTTCAGTCATCCTCTTAGCTGCTCTACCTGTTGGCGCAGTTAGAAGTACTGATAGCTTTAGATCTTCGCATATTTTAATGATGGCATTTATAGTTGTGGTTTTTCCTGTACCTGGCCCTCCTGTAATGACAACCAACCCATTATCTAAGGACTCCTTTATAGCTAGGATTTGTTTCTTTGCAAAGGTAATGTTTTCATCTTCTTCTATCTTTTTTATTTCCTTTTCTATATCTATATCTAGTTCTTCTAATTTAACTTGAGAAAGCTCAGTGAGTTTTCTACTTACATTATTTTCTGCCATGTGAAAAGGTGTATAATATACTAATATATTTTCGCCATCCGGGACTAAGTGAATATTTCCCCTTATGGCTAAAGTTCGCATTCCTTCTTCTATTTGGTTACTTTCTACTCCTAATAATTCTTGAGCCTTGGGTATTAGTTCATCTTTAGGTGCATAACAATGACCATTTCCCGCAAACTCCATTATAATATATCTTATACCCGCTTCTATCCTATAAGGTGACTCTTTGTTTATCCCCATTTTCCCTGCAATGGTATCAGCTGTCTTAAATCCTATGCCTATTATATCCTCGGACAATTTATATGGATTTTCCTTGAGAATATTTACTGTATTGTTTCCGTATTTCTTATATATCTTTACACCATAATTAACTGTAATTCCATATTGCTGCAGAAAGACCATAGTGTCCCGTAGTTCCCTCTGCTCAGCATAGGCTTCAACTATTTTTTCAAGTTTCTTGTCCCCTATTCCGCCTATTTCCTTCAGTCTTTCAGGATTATATTGTATGATTTCTAAGGAATCTAGTCCAAATTTCTCCACAATCTTTTTAGCTGTTTTTGGACCAATATGGGGAATTAATCCTGATGATAGATAATTTTCTATTCCCTTTGTGGTAGAAGGAATAACTGTAGAAATACCCGTGAAGGAAAATTGTTCTCCATAGTTAGGATGATAAATCATATCTCCTTCAACCTTTACCATCTCTTCTAAGGTCAAAAATGGTACATAGCCAACTATAGTAATAGGTCCGTCATCTGTATTCAATACGGCCACAGTATAGCCATTAGATTCATTCCTAAATCTAATTTCCTCAATTATGCCTTCTAAAATCATCTTTCATTTCACTCCCGTTGCAGAATTATTGGAGGCTTAGCCTCTCAATAATTCTACTTTATCTGTTTTCTCCCATGGTAAATCTAAATCTTCTCTTCCAAAATGTCCATAAGCTGCTAATTTTTTATAAATTGGGCGTCTAAGGTCTAAATCTCTGATAATAGCTGCTGGTCTAAGGTCAAAGTGTTTATCTACTAGTTTTTGAATTTCTTCATCAGATTTTTTTCCAGTGCCAAATGTATCTACATATATTGATACTGGTCTTGCTACTCCTATTGCATAGGCAAGACCTACCTCACACTTGTCCGCTAAGCCTGCTGCTACAATATTTTTTGCTACATATCTTGCTGCGTATGCCGCTGATCTATCTACTTTAGTTGGGTCTTTTCCTGAGAAAGCTCCACCACCATGTCTTGCATATCCACCATAGGTATCAACTATTATCTTTCTTCCTGTTAATCCTGCATCTCCCATAGGTCCTCCTACTACAAATCTTCCTGTAGGATTTACATAGTATTTTGTATTGTCATCCAACATATTATGAGGCACTATTTCCATTATTACATGTTTTATTATATCCTCTCTTATGGTGGATAATTCAACATCTGGACTATGTTGAGTAGATACAACAATATTTTCAATTCTAACTGGCTTATCGTCAATGTATTCAATAGTTACTTGAGTCTTTCCATCTGGTCTTAGATATTCTAATGTACCATCTTTTCTTACGTCAGTTAGTCTTTTAGCTAGTCTATGAGCCAAGGATATTGGTAATGGCATTAGCTCTTTTGTTTCATTACATGCAAAACCAAACATCATACCTTGATCTCCTGCACCTATTTGGTCTAAAGCATCATCTGAGTCAGTTTTTTGCTCTAAAGCTTTATCCACTCCTAAAGCTATATCTGCTGATTGCTCATTTATAGAAGTAAGCACTGCACAAGTATCGGAATCAAATCCATATTTTGCTCTTGTATATCCTATATCTTCTATCGTCTGTCTTGCAATCTTCTGTATATCTACATAGCAATTTGTAGTGATTTCACCTACTACTAATACCATTCCTGTTGTCACTGTTGTTTCACACGCCACCCTTGCTAATGGATCTTTTTCAAGTATTGCGTCAAGTATACTATCAGAAATTTGATCGCATACTTTGTCTGGATGTCCTTCTGTCACTGATTCAGAAGTAAATAACCATTTTTTCATTTGTTTCCCTCCTATTAATTCCTTATAATTTGAAACTGAATACATTCATATATTTTCTCTACATCAACTCACACTCTTAGATGTATTAGGGCATTTCCCCTCAGTTTCGCAACTCAAATCTATTCGCTCCCTACGGTCGCGTAGATTTGGTGCTCATTGCGTTTGACCTACATCAGCTCACTACATTCACTGTGTTAGGTCATAAAAAAAAACCTTCATTCGAAAAGGTTTTTGCGTTGGCTAAACCTCATCTTTCAGACTATTGTCTGTGGGAATTAGCACCTGGTAATATACTGGTTGCCGGATTTCATCGGGCCCGTACCCTCCATCGCTCTTGATAAGGAACTCTATTTATTTTTATATTCTACTAATTTTATCATAACTCAATATTGTAGTCAACGATGAAATATTGTATTATAATATTGTATAATAATATTGAAAACAGAATATAATAATCTAAATTAACATTAAATAATTTTTATGTGAAATCTGGAGATATTCTTAGATATTTTAAGATTAAATTTGAATTAGTTGTTAGATTTAATTTTTCGATTGCATTTGGATGATTTTTATTGATTATCATTTAATTTATACTATTGCATTTATTTCCCCCAAAGCTTATAATGTAATAGTCGGGTTTGCGACGGGGTGTAGCGCAGTTTGGTAGCGCACGTGGTTTGGGACCATGGGGCCGGGGGTTCAAATCCTCTCACCCCGACCATAGAACCGACAAAAAGGACTAAATGAAAATTTAGTCCTTTTTTTATTTTTTGACTTTGATTAATAATTCTCTCATATTCTAACCTCCTTAGTAAATTTTCAATATATATCAATCCAAGCTCTTGATCACTAAGTGATAATCCTAAATTTTATTAAAAAATTATATTAATCTAGTTTTTTGCTAATACTAACATCGGAGGTGTTAATATGAAAAAAGTTATTTTTGTTATACTTATTTGTACATTTGTTTTAGTAGGCTGTACCACTACTGATAATAGTGCTGAAGATAATAATACTAACTATACTAAAGAATTCCCATTCTTACCCAATCACCCTGATATGAAATTTGTTGAAATTCTTCAACAAGGCAAAGAAAATGAATATAGCTCTGCAACTTACATTGTGAAGAATGCAACTCAAGAAAAAGTCATAGAAGATTATATAGATATACTTGAAAGTGATTCTTGGAATCTAACTGTTGATAAGCCAATTCTCATAAACGCAACAAAAGATGATCATCAAGTAAATATCTATATTAATCCAGCTGACAATGATGTATCTTTAACTATTGTAGCAAAGTAATTTCTTAGAAGGGCATAAAGAAGCCCTTCTAAGGTTATTCTACATTAAACTAATCCATGTAATTCTTGATATTATTCTACAGTAATCATGTCAAAAGCTAGAAATACATCTAGTTTATTATTCATATCTTTCTTTTCATACCTACCAGCATTAATTAGATTTTCAAATATATTGTAGATCATCTTATATACCTCCTAACAATCTTTCCATCTATGAATTATAATGTACTCCTGTACTTCTAATAATTGATTTTGCAATTCAATTATAGCTGGTTGTAGGGTTCAAATCCTCTCACCCCGACCATAGAACCGACGAAAAGGACTAAATGAAAATTTAGTCCTTTTTTATTTTTTGTATTTTTAACTTAGGTACATAGTCTTAATTTTTACCTCTTTATTCCAACTGAGTTAGTTCTTACCATCAGCTTCCCCATTGTCCTAAACTTGTAATATCTTTGTAACCCAATTGATACATTAACATTATATAATTAAATTGGTAAAATTTATATGGGTAGGGGGTGAACCGGTACTGTAATATTTGACGGAAAACTATTGGAAAATACAACGAGGTGAGATTATGAGAAAGAATATCAAAAAAGTTTTTGTGTGTTTTATTGCTGCTGCCACAATCTTTACATCTTCTACAGGGGTACTGGCAAATAAAATAACTGTAAATATGCCCTATTCTATTTATGAAACTGTGGAAAAGAATAATATTTCCTCAGGGGTAGTACATGAGAAGATAATGAAATTTACCACTGCAGGATGGTGGAATATAAATGTTTTAAGAATCGATTTGTTAGATCCCTATACAGATATTAAGGGTCTTATCAACCCTGAAAGTATAATAAAAAGAGATAAGGTTAGTTCCTTAGTAGAAAAGCATAATGCTGTTGCAGGAATCAATGGGGACTTCTTTAGCTACACTCCACTACCTTGGGCTCTAAGTCCATTGATCAGCGAGGGAGAATTAGTGAGTATGTCTAGGGAAAGCAATCCCTTACCTAGCTTTTTTATAGATGTATTGAACCAAGGAAAGATAGGTTATTTTAATACTACTATTGATGCGGTTAATCTAAATACAGAAAAGAGTATTAGAGTAAATGTAGTAAATAATGTAATTTTTACAGAGTTTCAAACTGTAACCTTATTAAATAAAAACTGGGGACCTGAGTCAATAGGTACGAAATATCATAATGATGCAGTAGAAGTAGTTGTAGATAATGATGTAGTAGCTGAAGTTAGACAAGGTAAAGAAGCTGTAGCAATCCCTGAAAATGGATATGTTCTCATTGTAAGAGGACCGAGAGCACAAGAACTTTTAGGTCTATCTGTAGGGGATAAGATGGAATTAAAAGTAAAATCTGCCCCTGATATTAATGAAATTAAATTTTCCATGGGTGGAGGAAGTTTTATTCTAGAGAATGGAGAATTGAGAAATCCTGATACTTCATCTCCTGGTGATCATCCAAGATCCGGGATTGGTATTAGTAAAGAAGGAACTGAGATTATTTTAGTTACAATAGATGGTAGAGACTCATCCTTTAAAGGCGTTAGCCAAGAAATGTTTGGAGCTATAATGAGAGATTTAGGTGCTCACAATGCACTTAACTTAGACGGAGGCGGTTCTACTGCCATGGCTATCAAAGCAATTGATGAAAGTAAAGCAACTGTAGTAAACAAGCCTTCTGAGGGTACTGAAAGATTGGTAATTAATGCTGTAGGAGTATTCTCCAACGCTCCTGAAGGAAAACTAACCAATATCAAAATTTCAACAGATGACACTAATATGTTTGTAGACACTACTAGAAAACTAAATATAAAGGGATATGACGAATATTATAATCCTGTAACTTTGGATGAGACTAAGCTTGAATTTACTATTGAAGGTGTAGAAGGAAATATAGAGGGCAATGTATTTAAGGCTGAATCCACTGGACAGGCTAAGATTACAGTTAAATATGAAGACATAGTAACTTCTATAGACCTTAATGTACTTGGCACTATAAAGGATATAAATACTAGTCTATCGAGCTTTACTATAGGTATAAATAGTGAAAGAACTTTACCTATATTTTCAGGAAAGGATGCCATGGGATTTGAAGCAAAGATATATCCTGAAGATATTACATTTAGCACTATAAATGAAATTGGGTATGTAGTTAACAATGTATTCTATAGCGAAAAAGCACCACGAGCAGGAATATTAACTGCAAAAATTGGGGAAGGCTTAAGAAATATTCATGTATATGTGGGCAACGATGCTAAATTAGTTTCAGGATTTGAAAATATTGAGAATATAAAATTCACTTCCTATCCTAATACTGTTACTGGAGAAGTAAACCTTAATAGCGATGCAAAGGAAGGCAAATCTTCTGTATCCCTTAAATATGATTTCTCCAAGGGTGAAAAAACTCGAGCTGCATATGTAAATTTAATAACTGGTAAAAACTTAGGAATGGCTATTCCTGGAAATCCTAAAAGTCTTGGATTGTGGGTTAGTGGAGATAATAGCGGCAGTTGGTTAAGAGGGATCATCAAGGACAATAAGGGTAATAGTCATTATATAGATTTTGCTAAAAATGTGGACTGGACTGGATGGAAATATGTAACTGCTAATCTACCTACAAATATAAGCTATCCTATTACCATAGAAAAAGTTTATGCAGTTGAAACTGATAGTCTTAAGAAGCAAAGTGGTGAATTACTGTTTGACGGGTTAATTGCTCAATACACACCGGTATTAGGAAATATTACAATACCTACTCCTAGTGCTTTAAAGGATAATAAAAATGTTAAATCAGAAGTAAAGGCAGAAGGTTTCTCAATTGGAATTACATCTGAGCCTACTGGATTAGATGAATTAGTTAAATATGATGCTACTTCTAAGATCAAATCTAGAATAAACAACAATAATGTAGGAGTTTTATTAAATGGTGTCTCTGAAGAGTTTAAAAAAGACCTTAAGAATTCATCCATAATAAATGCTTCAGGTAATTACAATAAGAATAATCATAAAGACATGTTCTTCTTACATGTAAATACTCAAAAAGGTGGAATTAGAGCCACAAATCCTGAGCAATGGAATAGTCTTAGAAAGGATTTAGAGAATATTAAAGAAAATAATATAGTATTGTTATTATCCTCACCAGTATTTGGTGCAAATGGTTTTACAGATACTTTAGAAGCTAACTTATTCCATAAATATTTAATTGAAGCTAGGGATAGAGGGAAGAATGTATTTGTAGTACACGGAGGAAATTCTAATACCTCAGATTTAAGAGATAATATCAGATATATTGGAATAAATACAAAAACACCTGCTAAAGCAGAAGATATATATGACCTATCTATAGTAGAATTTGTAGTAAATGGTTCTGATGTAACTTATCAAATCAATCCATTATTTCAAAAACCAAATGTAACAGTAGGAAAAAAATAGATTTAGGGGTTATCCCCTAAATCTATTTTTTATAAGTTAATATATCCTTTTTTAAATTGATCATATAAAATCTTCGCCATGCCAATGCCATTATCTCCATTGGACATATCCTTAGACAATTCTTCTAGATACATCTCTTCAAACATAATGCTTCCTTGAGATTTTTCTATTATTCCATTATCTGGAACAGTTTTCTTCATCTCTTTTAGCATCATATAGGTGAATATACTCTCAAACTCCTTGCAAGCATCCATAAGTTTTTTATCATCAGGATTCTTGTTTAGATTTTCCATCTTTTTCTGCACTATAGAATAATCTTTCTCATTGTTTATAACATTACCAGTTGGTGTTATTTCCATCTAATACACCCCATTATCTCTTCAAGTTATTTGCCATTTGTAGCATTTCATCGGCAGTGGTAATAGCCTTTGAGTTGATTTCATAAGCTCTTTGAGCTGTAATCATCTTTACCATTTCATCTACCACTTGAACATTTGAAGCTTCTAGATATCCTTGGATTACCTTGGTACTCATTTCCTCAGCTTCTAAAAAAATTTCTTCTCCTGATGCAGTTGTTGCACTATATAGGTTTTGTCCTTCAGATTGAAGTCCCTCTGGGTTCATGAAATTTACAAGCATAAATCTTCCAACTTCAACTGATTCACCATCTTCATCCTTGCCATATACATATCCTAACTCATCAACTGAGATATCGGATATTCCTTCTTCTATAACTATCAAATCTTCATCTTCACTAAGTACAAAATATCCCTCAGAAGTAACTATAGTAGCCTCATCGCCGTCTATACTCAATTTAAAACTTCCATCTCTAGTATACCTTATATCTCCATTTGGCAATTCCACAGCGAAAAATCCTGCTCCATTTAATGCGAAATCAAAAGTTGACTGTGTTTCCATAAAACTACTTGTCCTAAAATCTCTCTTTGTAGCAACAGGCATAACTCCATGACCGACTTCTAAATTAACTGGTCTTCCTTGGTCGTCATTAACATTAGCTCTTTTTAAATTTGCATAAAACAAGTCTTTAAATTCTGACCTTTGTACCTTGTAACTAGTAGTATTTACATTAGCTAAGTTATTTGATATTGTGTCTATATTAAATTGTTGCGCCTTCATGCCTGTAGCTGCAGTCCATAGTGACCTCATTTTACTCCTCCTATACTCTTCCTATTTCATTAGCTGCTCTTTCCATCATTTCATCTTGCATCCTAACTACCTTTTGATTTGATTCAAACTCTCTTAGGAGAGTAATCATTTCCACCATTCCAGATATTGGATTCATATTTGAACCTTCTAAATAACCTTGTAATACTTCTCCATTAAAGGGAGTTTCTCCTACTACGGCATTTTCCGCCACATAGAAAAGATTGTCTCCTCTTTTTCTAAGGAATTCCTTATTGTCGATATCTACTATATCCAAAGTATCTATTAAAACATCATCTACAAAGACATTACCATTTGCTAAAATATCTATATTTCCTCCATTTAAAGGAATTGCTCCATTTTGGCCTAATATTCTCTTACCATCTAAATCAGATAAAAAGCCATTTGTTATGGAAAATGATCCGTTTCTTGTATATAAAGCTTCTCCATCTTCACCTTCAACTTTGAAAAATCCATTTCCTTTTATAGCCAAGTCTAACCTTCCGCCAGTATCCATAAAGCTACCATTAGTAAAATCAGTAACCATCTTTTGGAATCTAACTCCTCCACTCATAGTACCAATTACATGTAATGGTGGATTGTAAACAGCACCCTGAAGAAGATTTTCTATATCCCCAACTCCTTGTAAAGGATTTCCATTACTATCAGTTATATAATTCTCATAATCAGTTTTATATTCATCATCTAAATTCTTGTAAGAAGTCTTTAAATATCCTTCTTCATCCACAACAAATTGAATTTCTTTTACATAGGATCTACCTCTTGAAGTATTTACAACGAAAAAACCTTCGTCTGTACGAGCAGTATGGACTTCACCATTGTTTTCGTATGTAATATTAGCTCCTCTTGGTATATTTCCATATTCAGGAGTTCTACTCATCTTAGCTAACAATTTTTCTGGAAAGGATTCTGTAAGAGAAATATCCTTTTTATATCCAGAAGTATTTATATTAGCTAGATTATTTGTAAGAACATCTAATCTTCTTTGATTAGTAACTAAAGAAGTTGCACCAATATATAATCCTCTATTCACAATTATCACATCCTAATTTTTATATCTATATTGTTATCGACAATTTTTTCAAAAACTTTATCTATTACTTTAGTCCCTATATTTTTTAATGCTATTATCTTCTACTATAGTACTATCAAGAAACTGAACCCAATCCAAAGCTTTTCCAGTTCCTCTTGCAACACAAGAAACAGGCTCATTTGCTACTACTGCCTGAATTCCCGTCCTATCTGCGATTAGCTTGTCCAGTCCATATAGAAGAGCTCCTCCTCCTGTGAGTATAATCCCCTTGTTGCTAATATCAGCAGCTAATTCTGGTGGAGTTCTTTCTAGGACTGCGTGAACTGTATCAATGATCTCTTGAACTGGATCCTTGAGGGCTTCAAGCATATCTGTAGAAGAGATATTTACTGTAATAGGTAATCCTGTAAGTAAATTTCTTCCCCTTATTTCTTTAAATTCTTCAGTTTCTCTTTTAAATGCAGAGCCAATACTAAGTTTTAGTTCTTCAGCGGATCTTTCTCCAATCATCATATTATATTTTTTCCTAATATATTTAGTTACGGATTCGTCACATTCATCCCCAGCTATTTTTATAGAACGACTTACTACTATACCACCTAATGAAATCACGGCCACATCTGTAGTTCCACCACCAATATCTACTATCATATTTCCATTTGGTTCCGTAATATCAATTCCTGCTCCAATGGCAGCAGCAATAGGCTCTTCAATCAGGTAGGTTTTAATTGATCCTGCTTGATTAGTAGCCTCTATAACCGCTCTCTTTTCTACTTCTGTTATTCCACTTGGTACACATACTATTACTCTTGGTTTAAATAAATACTTCCCAACAGATTTCTGTATAAAATACTTTAACATTCTTTGCGTTATATCATAATCAGATATAACTCCATCCCTTAGAGGCCTGATTGCCACAATATTTCCCGGAGTCCTACCTAACATCTTCCTTGCTTCTTCACCTACAGCTAAAAATTTATTTGTATTTTGATCAATTGCAACAACAGATGGCTCCTTTAAAACTATTCCTTTTCCTTTTACATAGACTAATACACTGGCAGTACCCAAGTCTATGCCTATATCCGCTCTTAATCCACACATTAAAAGTCCCCCCTAATTGTCCTTATCTTATATTATATTCTACATAAAATCTAAAAATCCTTCTTTTTTTGCAAAATATTTTCTAAAATATGACAAAAAATTAAAAAATCCCAAATTTGGGACTTTTTACTCATTAACTGCACTATATTTCATCTTAGTTGCCTTACCGCCTCTAATATGTCTTTCTGCCTTATTAGTATCCAAAATACTTTTCACCATTGTTGCAACAAGAGGGTTTATCCTTGGTAATCTCTCTGTTACGTCTTTGTGTACCGTGCTCTTACTAACACCAAAAACTTTAGCAGCTTGCCTAACAGTAGCTTTTTCACTTACTATGTATTTTGCAATTTCTAAGGCTCTCTCTTCTATATAATCCTTCATTGATTAACCCCCCTTAAGATTTTGGGTATTATTAATAAATACTTATGCTTTTTTAATCCATAATAGAACGAGGATCTACTATTTTCCCATTTTTTATGACTTCAAAATGAATATGAGGCTCCATTAACATCTCTATTTTTCCAGTCTTTCCTACTTTGGAGATATGATCACCTTTCCGGACCTGTGTGCCTACGGTTACCATGTCTTTAGTAGCTAAATTTGAATATCGGGTTTGCAGTTCCTCATTATGCTCTATTACTATGACTATTCCCCATAACTGGTCTTCATATACTTCCTTTACAATTCCATCAGCTGCTGCTTTAATGTTGTCCCCTTCTTTGCCACCAATGTCAATTGCTCCATGACCTACCCAAGATTCAAGAGTCTCTGAATACACCAAAGAATCTGTTGTGTATTCTGTGATTATTGACCCATCAAGTGGTAGAATAAAGGATAAGTCCTTTACCACAAAATTTGAATCAGCCTCTTCTTCCTCGTCTTCAAATTCTAATTCCTCCATATCATCTTCTGAATAATCATCCTCAGGTAATAGTACTTCTATAACATCCTCTGGACTTTCTTCCACTAGCTCTTCTGAGTCTTCATCAGAACTACTAGCTTCCATTTCTTTGTCAGCGAGCATGGACAATTCTAAATCCTCATCATATGAAGTAGTTTTCCCTGGGTCATCATCTACAATGGTGAAATTATCACTTCCTAGCTTTGCATTTGTAGCATTTAAATTTCTCTTGGATATAAAAAGGGTCCCCCCTGCAACTACACATACACACAGAAATAAAAGTAAAATAAATCCTTCCTTTTCCATTAACTCAGTTAATTTTTTTTTCATATCCCCACCTCCATTAACTAGTATTTCCAGTTGATGAAAAATCATACAAGGAATATTAAGAAAAAATAAAAAAATTAATGGAAAAATAATAGAAATTTTAAGTGCTTTTCATCAATTGTTAATTGCTAATTGACCTAATCTCAACCCCAGTATAATAATGCTTTAATATCTCTTCAAAATTACTTCCATGCTTACCCATTCCATTGGCTCCCCATTGACTCATGCCCACCCCATGACCAAATCCATAGGTCTCTATGTCTATGATATTTAACTTTTTATCCATGGATATAATAAAATTAGTTGAATTTAATGCAAATAAATCCCTTAAATCTCTACCCTCAAGTATAATTCCATCTATTGCAATTTTTTTTACTCTGCCAGTTATTGTTCTATCTATTAACTTGATTTTGTCTGGGAGATTATCCTTATTTAAATTAACCTTTGGGTATTTTGATTTAATTTTTTCAATGAATTCAGTTGTTGTTAAGGTAATAGTATTTTTGAATTTTGGAGCTTCTTCTTCATAAGGGCTAGTCACTGATTTTAAATATGGCAACTCTGCTGCAAAAACATCCTTTACATCTTCAGTCCTGCCTCCAGATGTGGAATGATAAAGAGGTTCAATGATCTCTCCATTATAAAAAATACCTAATCCTTTAGTAAGGTTCACAGCCTCCTCTATCTTAGGCCAGTAATTTTCTATCCAAGATTCTCCATTTAGTTCTCCTAGCTGAGAAAAAGATAGATAGGCTTGACAATGTATACCACTACATATAGGAGCCGAGCTATGATCGGGGTGCCCTTCCTTATACTTGAGATTCCTAGAAATAGCATAAGTTCTAGCAGCTATTGCCTGTGCTTTTAGGGCTTCTATATGGAATGCTGCTGGCATTTCTGCTGCTACTACTCCCTTTACATAATCATCTATATTCATTTCTTCTACTAATCCTGATTTATTATTATAAAATTTAATTTTGTCATATACATAACCAACTACAATGGGCTTTTCCTCAACTTCTAATATTGGTTTTATCTCTTCTTCTAAAGCCTCTCCTTGAGCAGAATTTCCTTTAGGTACAAATTTAAAGGTCTTAACAATAACTGTAGGTAACAATATAGTTATTATTAAGACCATCGATATATAAATCCCTAGTTTTCTCATCGTCTCCTCCTCTTTGCATTAGTATAGTATAAAATATAATATGCCAATAACTAAAGCTTTATGCTTTAATTTAGTGAAGATAGTGAATAACTGATAGTGAAGAGTTTAAGAAAACAAATAAACCACAAGAACCGTCCCTGTGATTTAATGTTTGCTTTTAAATTAAAATAGGAAATAAAAAAAGTGCTAAAGCACTTTTTTATTTCCTATATATTATAGCTCCCAATTTGGAGAATTTTTCTTCTATATCATCATATCCTCTATCAATATGATAAATATTGTCTATTTCTGTTACTCCTTCTGATACTAATCCTGCAAGAACTAAAGCTGCACCTGCTCTTAAGTCTGAGGCTTTGACTGGGGCTGAAGTTAAATTACTAACACCTTGTATAATTGCGGATCTACCATCTATCTTAATATCTGCTCCCATCCTCTTTAGTTCATCAACATGCATAAATCTGTTTTCAAATACAGTTTCAATACATACAGAAGTACCTTCACATAGACTCATTAATGCCATAAATTGAGCCTGCATATCTGTAGGGAATCCTGGATACGGCATAGTTTTCACATCTATTGCCTTTAAATTCTTTGTCCCTATGACCCTAACAGTATCTTCATTTTCAATTACTTCACAACCAGCTTCCTTAAGTTTTGCTATTACTGGTTTAACATGTGATGTAATTACATTTTCTACGATTATATCTCCACCAGTTATTGCTGCGGCTACCATAAAAGTACCTGCCTCAATTCTGTCTGGAATAATGGAGTGAACTCCTCCACCTAATTTTTCTACGCCCTTAATTCTAATAGTAGATGTTCCTGCACCCTTAATATCTGCCCCAAGTTTGGATAAAAAGCTAGCTAAGTCAACTATTTCAGGTTCCATAGCTGCATTATCGATGATAGTCTCACCTTGGGCTAAGACTGCTGCCATCATAATATTCTCTGTTGCTCCAACAGAAGGAAAATCTAAGTAAATTTTTTCTCCTACTAATTTGTCTGCATAAGCATTAATATTACCATGATCCACATCTATTGTTGCTCCCAATGCCTTAAATCCTTTTAGATGCAAATCTATAGGCCTTGTTCCTATAGCACATCCTCCAGGTAAAGAGTTTTTAGTCTTACCTAGTCTTGATAGTAGTGGTCCCATGACTAAGAATGATGCCCTCATTTTACTCATAAGTTCGTATTTTGTTTCATAATTATTGATATTTGCAGAATTAATCTTTATAGTACTTTTATCCAAATGCTCAACCTTAGAGCCCAATGACTTGAGTACTTCACACATTACTTCTACATCTTTTAATTTTGGTACATCATCTAGTATAATATCCTCTGTCCCAAGTAAAGAAGCAGCTAGTATTGGAAGTGCTGAATTTTTTGCACCTGATATCCTTACTCTTCCTTTCAATGGAGGGCTTTTTTCCACCATTATTTTTTCCAAAAACATCTCCTCCTACTTTAATATCCTGTGGTAATAATAGGTGTTCCAATCCATATATAAGTCTTGTCTTCAAATTCATTGTACCTGATTGCCAAATTCAGATTAATCTTCTTTTCACCAGAAAATATAGAACTCTCAATTAGAGGTGTAAAGGCTGTATAGCTTGATATTGATGAATCAAAGTATTCTTCAACTACTTTCCCCTTTACCTCTCTCATGGCATAACTAACATTCTTCTTTAAGTCTTCTTCTTTTAATTTTCCATCAATTGTGCCAATAATGCAAGTAGTTATTTCTACAGGTTTGCTGAATTTCTTAAAAATACCTTCAGTCCTTTCTATTATACCACTAATATTAAAATATTTCCCGCTTTTTATAAAATTAATAAATAGAGTTGTTTCCCCCTTCTTAGAGTCTGAGTCAAAATATGAGGATATCATTACAGTTACTGAATTTCCTTTACTATCTATTCCATGAATTGCCAGATGATTAAAGTTTTCTTCATAAATACTTTCCTTTGAATAATACTCCTTATCTACATCAGTATTATCCATATTAACATTAAACTCTTCACCCATTATTCCCATTTTAGTCTTTATCTCTCCGCCCATTGATTCAACTGCATCCTTAGATATAAATTCATCTAAAATTATTCCTCCCATATTTAAATCCCCTTCGAGGAATTGTCCATTTAACTCTTTTAACATTAAAGATAGTACATCAGATTCAGTATGTTTTTTGCCTGCCATTGTCAATGCTGGTATTAATAAAGATATAATAATTGCAAATAAGATTATTTTTTTAAAATTCTTTTTCATTTTAGGTTCCCTCCTTAAAATTTAAAGGAAAGAGTATTTTTTAAAAATGTAAAGGGGGACAAAACATTTAAATAAAAAAAGTACCCTTTCCCTATGATAAAAGTATTACCATGAGAGGGCACTTTTTATACCTAAATATTAATCAAATTTTTTTAAACCCGAAACATCTAATCTATTTATTGCACGTTGAAGAGCAAGCTCTGCTCGTCTAATATCTATATTTTCTTTTCTTTCCTTGAGCATAGATTCTGCCCGCTCTTTAGCAGCCTTAGCTCTTTCTACATCTATTTCATCAGGCCACTCAGCAGCTTCAGTAACTATAGTGGCTTTATCATCTACTACTGAAATATATCCATCTACTACTGCTGCTACCTTTTCTTCCCCGTCTTGGAATATCCTTACTTTCCCAATCTTAAGAGGTGTAGTAATCGGCGCTCTTCCTTTTAGGATAGCAAGATCACCCTCTATTCCACGAACAACAACTGACTCTACTTGTTCTGAAAAGAAAAGTCTATCGGGGGTTACAATCTCCAAATGAAAAGTAGACATAATTAACCCTCCATTTTCTTAGCATTTTCTATTACATCATCAATAGTACCCATGAATAGGAATGCCGCCTCTGGTATATCATCATGCTTACCTTCAAGGATTTCCTTAAATCCTCTAACAGTCTCCTTAATAGGTACATAAGCACCCTTGATTCCTGTAAATTGTTCTGCTACGCTAAAAGGTTGGGATAAAAATCTTTGTATCTTCCTTGCCCTAGCAACAGTCAATCTGTCATCATCAGAAAGTTCATCAATACCAAGGATCGCAATAATATCCTGTAAGTCTTTGTATCTTTGAAGCACTTCCTGTACCTGTCTAGCTACTTCATAATGCTCTTGCCCAACTATTTCAGGGTCTAATATCCTAGAAGTTGAATCCAATGGATCAACTGCTGGATAAATACCTAATTCTGATATAGAACGAGATAATACAGTCGTAGCATCTAAGTGAGCAAAAGTAGTAGCAGGGGCTGGGTCAGTTAAGTCGTCAGCAGGTACATATACAGCTTGAACAGATGTAATTGAACCTTTCTTAGTTGAAGTAATCCTCTCCTGAAGTTCACCCATTTCTGTAGCTAAGGTTGGTTGATACCCTACAGCTGATGGCATTCTACCAAGTAAAGCTGATACTTCTGATCCTGCTTGAGTAAATCTAAATATATTATCTATAAATAATAATACATCTTGACCTTCTTGATCTCTAAAATATTCTGCCATAGTAAGACCTGTTAGTGCTACCCTCATCCTTGCTCCAGGTGGCTCATTCATTTGACCAAATACTAATGCAGTCTTATCAATTACTCCAGATTCAATCATTTCATAGTAAAGGTCATTACCTTCCCTAGTCCTCTCTCCTACACCTGTAAAAACTGATAATCCACCGTGTTGTATTGCAATATTATTTATTAGCTCTTGTATTAGTACTGTTTTACCTACTCCAGCACCTCCAAATAAGCCTACCTTACCACCCTTAGAATATGGTGCTATAAGGTCAACTACTTTAATCCCCGTTTCAAATATTTCCTTAGAAGTCTCTTGTTCCTCAAAGGATGGAGCAGGTCTATGAATTGGAGAAGTTTGAGTAGCTTTAACTTCTCCCTTACCATCAATCGGTTCACCTAATACATTGAAAAGTCTTCCCAAGGTCTCCTTACCTACAGGAACAGCAATAGATTTACCAGTATTAGCAGCTTCCATACCTCTAACAAGTCCATCTGTCGAATCCATAGAAACACATCTAACAATGTCATCACCAATATGTTGAGCTACTTCTACAACTATCTTCTTACCATCTTTTTCTATCTCAATAGCATTTAATAGCTCTGGTAGATTATCTTCACTAAACCTAATATCAACTACGGGGCCTATAACTTGAACAATTTTTCCAATGTTCTTTTCCATTTGCCCTCTCCTTTCATTGTTACTTTAGAGCCTCAGCACCGGAAACAATTTCAGATATTTCCATGGTAATTGCTGCCTGTCTTGCTCTATTATAGCTAATTTGTAACTCATCAATCATTTCTTCCGCATTATCTGTAGCAGATTCCATAGCAACTCTTCTAGCAGCTTGTTCACTACAGGATGACTCAATAAGAGCACCAAAAATACTACTTTGTATATATTTAGGAATCAAATAAGATAATACTTCTTCAGTAGAAGGTTCAAATTCTGTAATAGTCTTTACCTTTTTTTCTCCTTTATGAACCTCATCAGAAGGAAGTAGTCTCATTATTGCAGGCTGTTGCGAAATAGTACCCAAGAAACGAGTATAGACTATATTTATTTCATCTACTTCTCTATTCTTATATAGATTCAAGGCTAGATTACCAATTTTTCTAGCATCAGAAAAATTTGGTTCTTCAGTGATGCCAGTGAATTCACCAACTACATCATAATCTCTTCTTTTAAAGTATTCACGAGCTTTAGTTCCTACTGTGATAATCTTAGTCTTGATGTTCTTTTCTCTAATATTTTTTTCTGCCAATCTAATGATACCAGCATTATAACCTCCAGCAAGTCCACGATCTGCAGCTACTACAATATATAAAGAAGATTTCACCTCTCTATTATCCAACAGAGGATGTTTCATATTACCTGTAGTAGCTAATATATCCTGAATATTATCAAGAACAGTATTATAATATGGTCTAGATCTTTCTATCCTATCACGGGCACGCTTTAGCTTCGCAGAAGAAACTAACTCCATAGCCTTAGTAATCTGCTTTGTATTACTAATTCCTCTTATTCGTCTTTTAATATCTCTTGTTGTTCCAGCCAAAATTTACACCACCTTTAGGCAATTGTCAATTGACAATTATTGAAAATTCTTCTTAAATTCAGCGATTGCTGTTTTTATTTTCTCCACATTTTCATCAGTTAAATCTTTTGTTGTTTTAATATCTTCTATTATGTCTGGATAGCTATTATCTACAAACTGTAAGAATTCCTTTTCAAAGGCAGATATCCTATTTACAGGAATATCTGTAAGATATTTGTTAAGCGCAGCATAAAATATAACTACTTGATGTTCAACAGATACCGGACTATATTGAGGTTGCTTTAATATCTGAAGCATTCGTTCTCCTTGATCAAGTACTCCTTTAGTTTCCTTGTCTAGTTCTGAACCAAATTGAGCAAAAGCTGCTAACTCCCTATATTGTGCAAGTTCCAACTTAATTCTCCCTGCAACCTTTTTCATCGCCTTTATTTGTGCAGAACCTCCAACTCTTGAAACAGAAAGTCCTGAGTTAATTGGTGGTCTTTGACCTGCAAAGAATAAATCTGTCTCTAAGAAAATCTGTCCATCAGTGATAGAAATAACATTAGTTGGAATATATGCTGAAATATCTCCAGCTAGTGTTTCTATAATTGGCAGGGCAGTAATAGACCCTCCACCAAATTTTTCATCTAGTCTTGCAGCTCTCTCAAGAAGTCTTGAGTGAAGATAAAATACATCTCCAGGGAAAGCTTCTCTTCCTGGTGGTCGTCTTAAAAGTAAAGACATGGCTCTATATGCAATAGCATGCTTTGATAAATCATCGTATACTATTAGTACATCTTTCCCATTTGCCATAAATTCTTCAGCGATGGTTACACCAGCATATGGAGCAATATATTGAAGAGGTGCCAATTCACTTGCTGTAGATGATACAACTACAGAGTAATCCATTGCACCGCGTTTCTCAAGTGTATCAACTATTTGAGCTACTGTAGATCTCTTTTGACCTATGGCTACATAGATACAGATAACATCTTGACCTTTTTGATTGATAATTGTATCAATGGCAATTGCCGTCTTTCCAGTTTGTCTATCTCCGATAATAAGTTCCCTTTGACCCCTACCTATTGGGATCATGGAGTCTATTGCTTTAATACCTGTTTGCAAAGGTTGGTTAACAGACTTTCTTGTAATAACCCCTGGAGCAATTTTCTCAATAGGACTAAATTTAGTAGTATTTATAGCACCCTTACCATCAATTGGTTGACCAAGGGCATTAACAACTCTACCTATCATCGCATCTCCTACTGGAACTTCAACAATTCTACCAGTTCTCTTTACAACATCTCCCTCTCTGATTTCCTTATCAGAACCTAAAAGAACACAACCTACATTGTCCTCCTCTAAGTTTAATGCCATACCAAAGACTTCACCTGGGAACTCAACTAGTTCTCCAGCCATACATCCTTCTAAGCCATGAATCCTAGCGATACCGTCTCCTACCTGAATAACAGTACCTATATCTACCATATCTAATGATTTTTCATATCTTTTAATTTGTTCCTTAATAATTGAACTTATTTCTTCTGGTCTTAACTCCATTTTCTCACCTCACTCTTCTAGTTTGTCGCCCCACTAATGGCTTTCCCTATAGCCTCTAGTTGGCCTCTTACAGTGCCATCTACAAGTTTGTTTTCAACCTTTAATAAAACTCCTCCAATAATAGTACTATCCACATTATTGGTTAGTTCAATTTTCTTGTCTAACTTATTCATAAGAATTGTCATAAGTTTAGACTTAGCTTTTTCTTCCATAGGTACTGCTGTTACAGCAACAACTCTAACAATATTTTCATGTTCATTAAATAATTCTTTATAACTATCTATTATCTCCAAAATATGAGCTTCTCGTCTTTTATCAATTAAAACATATAGGAAATTCACCATTTCAGTGGATATCTTATCTTTGAAAAGTTCATCTATTAAAGAATGTTTTTCTTTTTTACTAATCTTTGGATGATGTAATATCTGAAGCAATTTTGGTTCTGAAGTAAATATTGACTTTAGGTAATCTAATTCTTTATCAAATATGGAAATCTTGTTAGTATCAATTCCAGCTTCAAATAATGCTAAAGCATATCTTTTACCAACTAACTTTGCCATTTTGAATTACCTACCTCATCAATAAATTTATCGATTAAACCTTTTTGACTATCCATATTAATTTTCTCCTCCATGATTTTGGAGGCTATTAATACCGCCATTTCTCCGGCTTGAGATTTAATATCTTGGAAAGCAACTTCTCTTTCACGAACTATTTCTCGTCTAGCTCTAGAGATTATGGCCTCAGCTTCTTTTCTAGCTTCAACAACAATACCTTCCTTTAATTCCTCTCCACGCTTTCTAGCAGATTCTATGATTTCTTGACTTTCTTTTTTAGCATGGCTTATTTTTGACTCATAACCATCCTTTAGAGCTGTAGCTTCTTCTCTCAAAACCTTAGCTCCATCAATATCTGATTTGATTTTTTCCTGTCTATCACTTAAAGCCTTGGAAACTGGCTTGTGTAGGAAATGCCTAAGCATTAAAAAGAGTAAAAACAAAGCAGCCCAAGCTAGGATCATAGAAGAAAGCTCTGGTAAGGTTCTAACTTGTATCATAATCTTACCTCCTTATCTTGAAATACTCAAAATGATATTTCAATAGATATTATAATCCTAGAGCTAAATAAGCTGTTAATAGTGGTCTAACGAATAGTAAAATTATCGCAATAACCAATCCGTAAATACCTGTTGTCTCTGCTACTGCTTGACCTAAAAGCATAGTTGAAGTAATATCACCTTTAGCTTCTGGTTGTCTACCTACTGCTGCTGCACCTTGACCTGCTGCATTACCTTGACCAATTCCAGGACCTATACCTGCGATCATAGCAAGACCTGCACCTATTGCTGAGCATCCTAATATAAAAGCTTCACTTGTTATTCCTTGTATCATTTTTCTTCCTCCTCCCAAATTTTAAAAAACAGTATTATTCTTCTCTACCACCTATGAATATCATAGATAACATAATAAATATAAAAGTTTGTAGCAATCCAGAAAACACATCAAAATAAGCATGTAACGGAGTTGCTATAATTGGTGCAAAAATTCCCAATGCTTGGTATAGTAATGCCATAATAATACCACCACTCATTACATTTCCAAATAGACGGAAAGATAATGAAATTGGATTAGCTAAGTCACCTATTACATTCAGCGGAGTTAAAAATGCCATAGGCTCCGTATATCCTTTAAGATACTTAAAGATACTTCCTGAATTTTTTATTTTCCAGAATTGGGTTAATACAAAAGTGACTAAAGCTAAAGATAAGGTAACTGAATAATCAGATGTAGGTGGTGAAAAACCTAGTAATCCAAATAAATTAGCTACAGCTAAGAATAACGCTAAAGTAAGCATATATGGTGCAAATTGCATATTTTGCGGCCCCATAGTACTTCTAACTAATCCTTCTACAGCTTCAACCAACATTTCTACAACATTTAGGAAATTCGATGGTACTTCATCTACATTAGCCTTTTTAATTTTACTATTAACTACTAAGGCAAAGATAATTAATAGTATTACAACTACCCACATATTAACGATAGTGTCGGGTATAATGATTTCCCTTCCAAAGATTCTTACTAATAGTTCCAAAATATCCCTCCCTTCATTTGCAGTCAATATTAGGTTTCCGCATTTCCTAGATGCAGTATATAATTAATTTTTATTAATTATCTTTGAAAATCTTTGTCAAATATTCCTGAACCCAAAATCACAAATTTTACTATCAAAAGCCCTAAAATAGCAGCTGGAAAGTTGAGATAATCTGCTAAGGCTGCAACTCCAAGAACAATAAAGTATATAAAGTATCGCAACATATAATGTACTGTAGAATAAGCAGTAGCCTTTCCAGGTGTCATATTTACAGCCTTATTGATAGTATTATGAAGCAATTTAAAGCCTAATATACTAATAATCCCTCCAAATGCATACCCAAGTATAACTGGCTTAGGATTTTTAAAAGCAAAGGCGGATATTCCTATAATAAGTAAGGAAACTATAGCTGTTCTTTTAACTACTTTAAATACTAAATGATTGTTCATCTATTCACTTCCTCTTATTTTTTAGGCCCACAGTCAATTTAAATATATTTAAAAACCCTGCACCAGCACCAAGAATAATGAAAATAATAGTAAAGATACCATTCAAACCTAATTTCTTATCAATGAGCTGCCCAAAGAAAACACCTAGTAGAATAGGTGTAATCACAGACAATCCAATTTGGCTAATTAATCCTAGATTTTGAAGGGTATCCTTATAGTTTTTATTCTTCATATTTTCACCTCAATAAAGGTAATTTATCCTTAGTATGTCATACTATAACATTAGTATGTCATAATATGTTGAAAAACATATATTTCTATAGCAATTATATAAAATTTTAGAATATTATGCAAGTAGTTTAATGTCATATCATAGGATTTCATAAGCCGTATATGAAAACTAGCTCTTGACTCAAGAGCTAGTTTTTATCAAGTGCTTTTTATAAAAACAGGAATGCTAATGAGATAACTACACCTGAATAAATCAAGTCCATTAAGCAGAATCCCATAATATCTCTAGCACCAAGTCCTGCAATACCTAAAGCTGGTAATGCCCAGAACGGTTGAATCATATTGGTCCAAGCATCTCCCCAAGCAATAGCCATAGCTGTTTTAGCAGCTGGTACACCTAATTCTAACCCAGCAGGCATCATAATAGGAGCTTGAACTGCCCATTGTCCACCACCTGAAGGTACGAAGAAATTAACAATACCTGCAGCCCAGAAAGTAAATAGTGGGAATGTTTTTTCTGTTGCTATACTTACGAACCAATTGGATATCTGACCTGCTAAACTAACTCCTTCAGGAGTTGCACCTGTCATCATACCCATAATACCTGCATAAAATGGAAATTGTAATAATATTGGTCCTGCTCCCTTGGCAGCTTCACCGAAAGCATGGATGAATCTCCTTGGTGTTTGGTGGAATAAGATACCAAATGTTAGGAATATTAAATTTACAATGTTTAAGTTTAAGTCAAATCCCTTAGTGATAAAGTGATTTACTATATAAGTCATACTAATTGCAAATACAATAATATTAACTATCTTGCTGTTTTCAACCTTATCAGCTGGTGTATCATTTTTAGCAAAAGAATCATCTTCTTCTTTATCTACTAATAAATGCTTGTCTACTATTACAGTAAACTTCTTCTCTGGATGCATTGCCCTGTTAATTAAAGGCAAAGTAAATATTAAGATACCAGAAATTACTAGGTTTAACACTGAAAATATTGTTTCTGTTGTTGGAATAATGTCAGTTATAGCTCCTGCTGTTTGAGCAGCATTGGCAGCAGCATTAGTTGCTAGTGTCAATGGTATAGATCCTGAAATTCCTCCATGCCAAACTAAAAATCCTGAGTAAGCAGACGCTATAAGAAGTCTGTAGTCAACATCTTCTACCTCTTTTGCAAGTTCCTTTGCATACAATGCTCCAATAACTAAACCAAAACCCCAGTTAATCCAGCATGCAATAGCTGATACTAAGGAAACTGCAAAGATTGCTTGAGTTGGTGTTTTTGCTACCTTTGCTAAACTTCTTAAAGTGCCTTTGAAAGGTTTAGAGCTAGCTAATGTATGACCAGTAACTAATACTAATGCCATTTGCATTGAAAATGCTAGTAAAGCCCACACTCCATTACCCCAATGATTGATCATTGTGAATAAGCTTTGTCCTGTAGATATTGTACCTAATGCTAATGTAATGATTGTTAGAAAAATTGCAAATAGGAATGCATCAGGTAAATACTTTTGAACGATTGCTACGAATACATTTGTTAACTTTTTAAACATTATACTTCCTCCTCTTTAGTTGAATATTTATATATTACATAGATATTACCCACATATAGTAGGTAATATCTATGGCAATATCTTATATTTCCATTTTAACTAAATCATCAGCAATTATTAATGTTGCTTCTGTAGCAGCTTGTACTTCCTCTAAAGTATATTCTGGATTAATTTCTTTCAAAAGTAGCCCTTTTTCAGTTACTTCCATAACTCCCATTTCAGTAATAATAAGATTTACTTGGCCTGCAGCTGTAAGTGGAAGATTACATTCTTTTAATATCTTGTGATTTCCCTTTACTGTATGTTCCATAGCTACGATAACCTTTTTTGCACCTGTAACTAAGTCCATAGCTCCACCCATACCTGGTACCATTTTTCCTGGGATCATCCAGTTAGCTAAATTACCTTTTTCGTCTACTTGAAGTGCTCCAAGTACTGTCATATCAACGTGGCCACCACGAATAATGCCAAAGGAAGTCGCAGAGTCGAAGAATATTCCCCCCGGTAAAATAGTTACACATTGAGCTCCAGCATTTACTATATAAGGATCTTCTTTCCCTTCTTCAGGAGCAGGTCCAAGACCTAAGAATCCGTTTTCTGATTGGAAGTAAACACTTATATTTTCAGGTACATGGTTAGCTACCATAGTTGGTAAACCAATACCAAGGTTAACTACGTCTCCATCTTTTAATTCATTTGCTACACGTTTAGCAATAAATTCTTTCTTATCCATTATTTGTCACCTCCGTTAACAATGTAGTCTACAAATATTCCTGAAGTAACAACATCATTAGGATCAAGATCTCCTACTTTTACAACCTTTTCAGCTTCTACTATTACAATATCAGCAGCAGTTGCCATAAGAGAATTGAAGTTTCTTGTTGCACCATAATAAACGATATTGCCAAATTCATCTACAGTTTCTCCAGCTATCAATGCTACATCAGCTCTAAGCGGCATTTCAAGAAGATAAGTCTTTCCATCAATTACCATCTTTTCTTTACCTTCTTCAACTATTGTACCTACTCCTGTTGGTGTTAAGAATCCGCCAAGGCCAGCTCCTCCAGCTCTTACTTGCTCAGCAAGAGTACCTTGGGGTACAAGAACTACTTCCATTTCACCTGAGTTCATTTGATTACCAGTCTCACGATTTGTACCAACATGAGAAGCGATAAGTTTTTTAATTTGTTTGTTTACTACAAGTTTACCAGCACCTATCTCTGGAAATCCAGAGTCATTACAGATTAATGTTAAGTCTTTAACACCTTTCTTTTCTAGTGCGTCCATTAGTCTATGTGGGCTACCACATCCTAAGAATCCACCAACCATAATAGTCATGCCATCTTTAATATGGTTTATAGCTTCATCTATTGAAATAACCTTATTCATTAGAAAACCTCCCGTATATATTTAATTTACAATTAACAGAGAACAATTAACAATTGAATTTTAGAACCAAGATCCTCCATTACATTCAGGATGACAGTCTTTGGGTTTCATTACTAATTGTTAATCGTTAAATGTTAACTCGATATCAAAACGCCTATCTTTTAACTATCAGTGCTATTCCTTGGCCTCCGCCTATACAAAGTGTAGCTAAACCATTTTTAGAATCTCTTTTTTCCATTTCGTGTAATAATGTAACTAAAATTCTTGCACCTGAAGCTCCTATTGGATGACCTATTGCAATAGCTCCACCATTTACATTTGTTTTTTCTGTATCTAATTTAAGGTCTTTAATAACTGATAATGCTTGAGCAGCAAAAGCTTCATTTGCTTCTACTAGATCTAAGTCTTCTACAGTCATGTTAGCTTTAGCTAAAGCTTTTCTTGTAGCTGGAATAGGTCCAGTTCCCATAATTGATGGGTCTACACCTGCTGAAGCATATGATGCAATTGTTGCTAATGGTTTGATTCCAAGTTCATCTGCCTTTTCTTTGCTCATTACAACTAATGCAGCTGCCCCGTCATTAATACCTGAAGAAGTACCTGCAGTTACAGTACCATCTTTTTTAAACGCTGGTCTAAGTTTTGCCAAAGTTTCAATAGTAGTACCAAACTTTGGATATTCATCTGTATCTACTATAATTGGATCTCCCTTTCTTTGAGGGATTTCAATAGCAACGATTTCTTCTTTAAATCTGCCGTTTTTAACAGCTTCTTCTGCTCTGTTTTGACTAACTAACGCAAGATTATCTTGTTCTTCACGAGTAAGACCATATTTCTCTACAATATTTTCTGCAGTAATTCCCATATGATAATCATTGAAAACATCCCATAAACCGTCTTGTACCATATAATCTTCAATAGCGCCATTACCCATTCTTTGTCCCCATCTAGCAGATTTTAAAAGATATGGAGCTTGGCTCATGTTTTCTGTACCACCTGCTACTACAATATCAGCTTCTCCTGCTAAAATAGCTTGAGCTGCCAATGCTACAGTTTTAAGTCCTGAACCACAAACCTTATTAATTGTAAATGAAGGAACTTCTATAGGGATTCCTGCACCTACGGATACTTGTCTAGCTACGTTTTGACCTAATCCTGCTTGCAATACATTTC
Source organism: Tissierella sp. (assembly GCF_031460495.1). Classification (NCBI taxonomy): domain Bacteria; kingdom Bacillati; phylum Bacillota; class Tissierellia; order Tissierellales; family Tissierellaceae; genus Tissierella; species Tissierella sp. The sequence goes on from NZ_JAVKTS010000003.1 coordinate 525,307, forward strand.
CAAAGATTACTTCGTCAACAAGGCTTGGATCTACATTTGCTCTCTTCAAAGCTTCCTTTACAACTGTAGTACCAAGTTGTACTGCTGGAACATCTTTAAATTTACCACCAAAAGCACCTACTGGTGTTCTAACTGCTGATACTATAACTACTTCTCTCATCATTTTCTACCTCCTGTTTTTTATAATTCTTTTATATCCATATTCTTGGATAAAAATATAATGATTGATAGATTGATTATATCATATCTTACAATAATGATTTTCCATCTGCTTATTATTGCAATTATCATGCCAAGTTTTTATGTTGAATTTTACTATTTTATGCATTGGAATTAGCTAAAACTCTAAAATTTATAAACCAATTTCTCTTTTTTTGTAAAGAAAAAAGAAAATCTGTAGATATTTTTCTACACAATAATTGCTTTTCCTAAGATACTTGTATCAAATTATCTACATTTATCCATGTTTTGTATACGATTGGATACACAAATGGTTTAATCTTTCATTTCATACTTTTCAAGTTTCTTATATAATGCGGTCCGATGAATCCCTAATTTTTCTGCTGCCAACGATTTATTTCCCTTTGCTAATATTATAGCTTGTCTTATAACCTCTATTTCGGCGTCACGAACAGCATCCTTTAGCAAAGGTATTTCTTCTATGGCAGTCGTAGTGTAATTCTTATGTTTTACAAGTCTTTCAGGCAAATGTTCAGGTAATATAAACCTACTTGATGATAGATTTATTGCTCTTTCTAATACATTTCTTAGTTCTCTTGCATTCCCTGGCCAATTATAGGATTTTAATATTTTAAGAGCGCTGGAAGTAAGTTCCTTTTCTCCTACATTCATCTCTTTAACTAAATATCCTAGAAGATTATCAGCTAAGGGATCTATATCTTCCAATCTATCTCTAAGGGGTGGAATTTCTATTGATACCACATTCAACCTATAATATAAATCTTCCCTAAACTTACCTGCTTTTATTTGTTCCTCAATATTCTCATTGGTGGCTGCAATAATCCTAGCATCCAATCCAATCTTTTTATTTCCACCTATTCGCTCAAATTCCTTAGCTTCTAAAACCCTCAAAAGCTTAGCTTGCATATCCAATGGCATGGTTCCAATCTCATCTAAAAAAATTGTCCCTCCTGAAGCGATTTCAAACTTGCCTTGCTTACCTTCCTTCTTAGCCCCTGTAAATGCACCACTATCATATCCAAAAAGTTCAGATTCCAACAAATCCCTAGGAATTGCAGCGCAATTTATGGGAATAAAACCTCCACCCTTTCTATAGCTAGCCCTATGAATGGCATGGGCAAAGAGTTCCTTTCCAGTACCAGATTCACCTGTTATGAGGACAGTAGAATTTGTTTCCGCTGCCATTCGCCCTACCTTTTTCAGATAGTTCATTTTGGGATTTACTGTAATAATCCTATCAAAAGAATATTTACTTCCCTCAATCCTTTCGATTTCTCCCTTATATTTATTTATCTTAGATTGTAAATCAAGGAGTTGATGGGCTAATTCCTTTACTTCACTTATATCCTTAAAAAGCACTGTACCAACTGCTCCAATGATTTTGTCTCCCTTAATTATAGGGATACGGTTAGTAATCATATCGTGCCCTTGGATTCTTTGGACATCTCTAAGTTCTTTTACCCCTGTATTAACTACGATATGCATACGGGTATTTTCGATAATATCTTCAACATGCTTCCCTATTGCATCTTCTTCTTTTATTCCCATAAGCTTTTCATAATTCATCTTTACAATTCTACCTTGAGGGTCAACTAATACATACCCTTCATATGCATAGTTTAAAACATCCTCAATCATATCAATGCTATCCCTAAGCTCAGTTAATATATCTACCACAAAATCACCCCCTGAAAGATAGTCAATAGTGAAGAACTAATAACTAATAGTTAAAAGATTTTAATATATTCACTATTCACTATTTGTTATTCAATAATATATCAACTATTCTCTCACTTGCCTTTCCATCTCCATATGGATTTACTGCATTGGCCATTTTATTATATTCATCTTTATTGGATAGTAGAAGGTCAAGCTCATTAAATACATCATTATATTTAGTACCTACTAATTTTGCTGTTCCTGCTTCTATTCCTTCTGGTCTTTCAGTTTCTTCTCTCACTACAAGTACAGGCTTGCCAAAGGTTGGTCCTTCTTCTTGAAGTCCTCCTGAATCTGTAACTATTAAATTTACCTTTGCCATAAGGTTTTCCATAGACTCATAATCTAAAGGCTCTATTAAATGTATTCTCTGATTATTAGATAAAATTGAATAAGCTATTTCCCTTACCTTAGGATTTAAATGCATTGGGAAAACTAATTCTACATCTTCATATTTTTCTATAATATCTCTTATGGCAGTAAATATATCTTCCATAGGTTCGCCAATGTTTTCACTCCTATGGGCTGTCATTAAAATCACTCTTTTATTTTCATAATCAAGACTATTTAATAAATCCAGCTCAAATATGTAATCATCTTTAATAACATACTTCAAAGCATCTATTACTGTATTGCCTGTAATAAAAATTTTGTCATCTGGATAATCTTCTTTCAATAAGTTTTGTCTATTTCTTTCTGTTGGTGCAAAATGATAAGCTGTAATTATGCCAGTTAGTTTCCTATTAGCTTCCTCAGGATATGGGGAATATAGGTTTCCACTACGAAGTCCTGCCTCTACATGGCCAATCTTTACTCTTTGATAAAAGGCTGCCAAAGCTCCTGCAAATACAGTCGTAGTATCTCCTTGAACTAAAAGTACATCAGGCCTCTCCTTTATGATTACCTCTTCAAGCCCCTTTAATGCTCTAGTTGTAATTTCAGTAAGAGTTTGCCCAGGTTTAAATATATTTAAATCATAATCAGGCTCAATATTAAATATTCTTAGAACTTGATCTAACATTTCCCTATGTTGGCCAGTAATACATATAACAGATTCAATACCTTCTCTTTTTTCCAATTCTTTCACTATTGGAGCCATTTTAATCCCTTCTGGCCTAGTCCCAAACACAGTCATAATCTTCATAAAATCCCCTCCATTTATTTTTTGACACAATGGGACCGTCCCCTTGTGTCAACTGTTTAGTTTAAAAAAATGGGACAGTAATCCTGTCCCTTTGTCCCTATTTCTTTTCAAATAAGCCTATTTTTAGTGCTATAAGTACTGTGATTACAAACATTGCAACAGATAAATATACTGCCTGTCTACTATTTGCTCTAGATACTAAGATGGCAAATGCTCCAAATATACCCGATATACCATAAAGTATCAATACGGATTTTCTTTGAGAAAAGCCTCTATTTAGCAGTCTATGATGTAAATGTCCCTTATCTGCAGCTGCTATGGATTGTCCATTTAGAAGTCTTCTAAATATTGCAAAGGTAGTATCAAATATAGGTACTCCCAATATTAATATTGGAGCAATTACAGCAATTGTAGCTACACTCTTCATTACACCTTCTATAGATATGGCTGCCAGCATAAACCCTAGGAACATAGCTCCTGTATCTCCCATGAAAATTTTAGCTGGATTAAAGTTAAATGGAAGGAATCCTAAGCAAGCTCCTGCTAAAGCAGCAGACATGATGACAACGCTAGAATATCCAAAGGTGTGTGCTACTATCATGAGAGATATACTGGATATCATTGCAACTCCACAAGACAATCCATCTAACCCATCTATAAAGTTCAATGTATTTGTGATACCTACAACCCAAAACAAAGTAATAGGTATTGATAACCAATTTAAAAATAATAGAGAGCTATCTTTGGAAAATGGGTTTGTAACAAAATCAATTTTAACATCTCCCAATATAAGTATGACTCCTGCTAAAATTTGAAATGCCATTTTAGCTTTTGGATTTAATTCCCTAATGTCATCTATGATTCCACCCATTACAATTACAGTTGCCCCTATTAATATGGAAGTTGTCTCTTTATTCAATGGTAAAAATACTAGAATAACAATAATTGCTGCAAAAAATATAGCTAATCCGCCTATTGATGGCATAGCAGTATTGTGTACTCTTCTATCATCCTTTGGCACATCAACTGCACCAACTTTAAATGCTAATTTCCTTACAAATGGAGTTGCTAAAAATGAGATTACCATTCCTAGCAAAAATGGCATTATAAGACCTTCCATCTAAATATCTCTCCTTTTACTTAGTGCCGAACAATCTATCTCCAGCATCGCCAAGTCCTGGTATAATATATGCATGATCATTTAACTTTTCATCTAAAGCTGCCACATAAATATCCACATCTGGATGGGCTGTAGTTACTGCATCTACTCCTTCTGGAGCTGCAATTAGGCATACTAATTTTATTGAATTAGCTCCCCTTTCCTTTAAGAAATCAATAGCAGCTGTAGCAGATCCACCTGTTGCAAGCATAGGATCTAATACTATTAATTCTCTTTCTTCTATATCTTGAGGTAATTTGCAATAATACTCTACAGGTTTTAAAGTCTCAGGATCCCTATATAATCCAATATGTCCCACACGAGCTGCTGGTATTATTTCTAGCATACCATCAACCATACCAAGACCTGCCCTGAGTATAGGTATAAGTCCTACCTTCTTTCCTGATATAACTTGAGATTTCATTTTCATAATAGGTGTTTCTATTTCGATATCCTCTAAAGGAAGATTTCTAGTTACCTCATAGCCCATGAGCATTGAAACCTCTGTAACCAATTCTCTAAATTCCTTAGAACCAGTATTTTTATCTCTAATAAATGTAAGCTTGTGTTTAATAAGTGGATGATCAAATACTACTACATTCGACATATAAAAAAACTCCTTTCTTATTGCTAATTATTTTCCTCAAAGATTATATCATAGTTTACCCTTCAATTTCACTAATTTTATTAACTCTTTTTTCATGTCTTCCTCCAGCAAATTCAGAATTTAGCCATGTATCTACTATTTCAATAGCTAAATCCACTCCAATTACCCTTGCTCCTAAGGCTAAAATATTTGCGTTATTATGCTCTCTACTCATTCTAGCAGAATAAGTATCCCCACATAATGCACATCTAATCCCTTTCATCTTATTGCAAGCTATGGATATTCCAATACCTGTACCACAGATAACAATAGCTCTATCTACTTCTCCACTAATGACAGCTTCTGCTACCTTCTTGCCATAATCTGGATAATCTACTGATTCAAGGGAATCAGTTCCATAATCTATATATGCAATTCCCTTTTTATCTAAATACTCCTTAATATATTCCTTAAGCTGAAAACCACCATGATCACTACCTATACCAATTTTCATTGTTTATCCCTCCTCAATATCTTAAACTGCATTATTGCCTCATAAATTTCATCCCTAGTCCTTTCATAATATGCCAAATTTCTTCCAAAGGGATCCGCTACATCTTTTTCTTCTCCATAGGCATATTTTAATAAAGTAAATAGCTTATCCTTCGCTTGAGGATAATTCGATAGTATAAATTCCTTGTGAGATTGAGACAAAGTCAAAATCAAATCAGATTCATCAACCAAATCCCTATGGAGTTGTGAAGCTTTATGTTTAGATATGTCTATTTTAATCTTTTTCATAGCTTCTATTGAATTTGGAGATGCCTGGGAACCATCATATGCTGAAATTCCTACAGAGTCCACATCTATATCCAGTCCCTTTTCCTTAGCAATGGATTTTAAAATACCTTCTGCCATGGGGCTTCTACAAGTGTTTCCTGTGCAAACAAATAATACTTTCATCTACTTCTCTCCTTTAGACCTTGATTATCTTCCCTGATGCTGCTTTCATCATCCTATTCATTATGGCTATACCAATATGAGATAATTCTACTCCTTCAGCTAAGATAATATCCACATTAGCTTCATCAAATAACCTTATTGTATTGAATAAATTGTGAGCAATAGTATTTATATCTTCTCTACTACCCATGGATATATTTACAGTTTCTTTAGCATATTCCTCATAATATTTCTTTGTTTCATCTGTACACATTATTCCTACAGTTTTTCCTTGAATCTTGTATTCCTTAGCATATGCAATAATTCCTTGGGTAATCCCTGCAAGATCTCCACTAAAAAGTACCATATCTGATTTCGGTGCATAATGTCTGTACTTTTGACCAGGAGACTTTGGAATAATATTATCATCTGACTTTATTATACTAGAATCTATAGATATATTGGGAATTATTTTTCTTAAACTTTCCTCTGTTACTCCACCTGGTCGAAGAATCATAGGTAAATCACTTGATAAATCCAATACAGTGGATTCTAAGCCTATGCCTGTATCTCCACCGTCAATTATCATATCAACTTTCCCCCACAAATCCTCTACCACATGCTTGGCAGATGTAGGACTTGGCCTTCCAGAAGTATTGGCAGAAGGTGCAGCTATGGGGACATTAGACAATTTAATTAAATCCAAGGCTATATTGTTTTCAGGCATACGAACACCTACAGTATCAAGACCTGCTGTAGTTATATCTAAGACCTTATTAGATTTTTTTAGGAGTATAGTCAGTGGTCCTGGCCAAAACTCTTCCATACATCTTTTAGCTATGTCTGGAATATACTCTACTAATTCCCTTACTTGATCAATTGAATAAACATGAAGGATCAAGGGATTGTCTTCAGGTCTACCCTTTGCAGCAAATATTTTCTTTACTCCATTTTCATCAAGTCCATTGGCACCTAGACCGTATACTGTTTCAGTAGGAAATGCAACTATTCCACTATTTTTTATAATACTTGCAGCTTCTTTCATTAAACTAATATCTATATTTTCCTTATCTATTTTTAATATCCTAGTTTCCATTGATTACTCCTCTTTTATATCACTTTACATCATTATATAGTATTACAATTCAATTCACAATTCATAATTCATAATTAATATTTTTCTTAGGCATTGCATACTTATAGATGGGAGGGATGAAAATGAATCCGTGGATTGTTGGAGTTGTTGGTCTTATAATAGGAATTGTTGGCATTAGTATAGGAAGTATGATTGGTATTTCAATCAAAAAAACAGATTTTGTTTTAAGTGTTTTATTCGGATTAAGCGGTGGTTTTATGATGTTTATAGTGAGCTTCCATCTATTTCCTGAAGCTTTCTATCTTGGTGGTACTCTTACAGTAATCACAGGAGTAACCATAGGTATCTTGCTAATTATTATATTAGAAGTATTATTTGAAAAGATACAATCTTTTATTCCAATGAAATCCAGCATAATTATTGGACTAAGCATAGCTATACATAGTATACCTGAAGGCCTGGCACTTGGGTCATCCATTACCACTGCATCTGACTTTAGTATAGTTTTAGCCATGGCACTACTAATGCACAATATTCCAGAAGGAATTGTACTATCTGTACCTTTAAGTATGAATAAGGTTAAATCATGGAAGATAATTTTACTTAGTACATTAATTGGCATTCCCACAGGAATAGGGGCATATTTGGGAGCAAGTCTTGGTTCTCTATCAAATTCCATAATCCCTATATCCCTTGCCATTGCAGGAGGAATCATGCTCTACATAGTCTGTGATGAGCTAATACCAACAGGAAAAACCCTCCACAAAGGAAGGGCTTCAAGTATCGCAACTATTATTGGATTTATATTAGGTATTATTGTATATTTTTAGTGGGACACTACTCCTGTCCCTCTGTCCCACTTATGATAATAAACCTTTCAGCTTATGAATGGATTGTCTATCCTTTTCCAATATTTCACCTGCTAGATCTCTAGATTTTTCATCTAATTTTCCTCTTAATATTTCTTCTGCCATATTAATCCCCTTTGTCTCCCCTTCTAAAGCCTTCTCAATAACTTCATTAACATCTACTTCTGAGCCTAATTCCATATTTAACTTCATTTCTCCCATTTTTCCCTTCATGAAAGTATTTTCATTTGGTTTCCCATCAATATTTTGTATATGATTGGCTAGGGTCTCAATATTGTCTCTATGCTGACTTTGAATATTTTTTAAATTATCTTTAATATCCCCATCTTCTATTCTGGATATAAATGTGTTAAAGCTCTCTACTGCCATATACTCCCCTTGCAACAAGTCATTAAGTGCCTTTATACTTTCTTTGTTTTGTTCCAATTCATTTCCTCCTTGGTGAGACTTTTTTATCTATTCTATCTTCCCACTAATTTAGAAATTTATTCTGGTAATTCTGGCACTAATCCTATTATCCTACTTACGCCCATTTGCTAAAACCATGGGATAAATAAAAACCTATTAGGAATATGACCATACTTAGTAAATATTCTAAGGTAAATTCAATCTGTGGTAATATAGTGATTATTGAGCCTCCTACAAAACCTAAAATAGCGTAATATGTATATCCATAAATCTTCTTGAACAAAAAATTAATTATCCTTGCAAATAATAAAATAGAAAGGACAAATCCGATCCCCATAGGTATAAGTATGATTAAATCTATATTTGCAATTCCATCAAGAACTATTTCATATGCGCCTATATACATTAAAATAAATGAAGAGCTAATACCGGGTATAATAGTTCCAAATCCTATAATTACACCATAAATAATCAGGGCAAACAAGCTAGTATTGTCCACTGGAATGATATTTGAAGAACTATTTCTCCATATTGAAAATAAAGATGTTATACTAAATGCAATTAAACAAGGAAGAAGAAATTGTTTTTTAAATCCATCTCTATTAGCTTCCTTAATTACAGAAGGAAGTGCTCCTAGCATAAGTCCAATGAAGAGAAATTTAACTTGTGGCTCATGTTGCTCAAATAGATATTTCATAATATTACTAAAGCCTAAAATTCCTACACAAGCCCCTAGACCTAGAGGAAGTAATATAAATACTTTTTTCTTGAAATTCTTGAAAACATTTGCAATAGCATCAGTAATCTTGTCATAGACTCCAAACATTACAGCAAATGCGCCTCCACTAACACCAGGAGCAATGGCCCCTATTCCAATTATAATTCCTTTTATAAAATCCTTAAAAAAATCCATAATATCAACTCACTTTATATCCACAGCATTTTTGGCTACGGATTTTAAATTTATAATTTATTTTAAATTATAACACTAGTATGTAGTTGCTTCAAGAAATCATTAAAACAAAAACTCCAGATTGCTCTGGAGTTTTTGTTTTTACATATAAAATTTAACTTAATTTTTCAGCTTGATCTGAGGTAATTAGACCATCTATCATCTCATCTAAATCCCCATCTACAAAAGCATCTAATTTATATAAGGTTAAATTGATTCTGTGATCTGTTACTCTTCCCTGTGGGAAGTTGTAAGTTCTAATTCTTTCTGATCTGTCTCCAGTACCTACTTGGCCTTTTCTTTCTTCTGCTATTTCAGCTGCTTGGTCAGTTAGCATTTGATCATATATTCTAGATTTTAATATTTTCATAGCTTTTTCTCTGTTTTTAATCTGAGATCTTTCATCTTGACATGCAACTATTACTCCTGTTGGTATATGTGTGATTCTAACAGCAGAGTCAGTAGTATTTACGTGCTGACCACCTGCACCAGAGGACCTATAGATATCTATTTTTAAATCACTTTCATTAATCTCTATATCTACATCTTCTGCTTCTGGTAATACCGCCACAGTAGATGTAGAAGTATGAATTCTACCACTGGATTCAGTTTCTGGAACCCTTTGAACTCTGTGTACACCAGATTCATATTTTAATCTACTATAAGCACCTTTACCCTTTATCATGAATATTACTTCTTTGAATCCACCAATTCCTATTTCGTTGGTATTCATTATCTCAACTTTCCATCTATTTCTCTCAGCATATCTTGAATACATTCTAAATAGTACACCACAGAATAAAGCTGCCTCATCTCCACCAGCTCCACCTCTTATTTCCACTATAACATTTTTATGATCATTAGGATCTGTTGGTATAAGCAGTACCCTTAGTTCCTCTTCTATAACTTCTAGAGCTGATTCAAGTTCTTTTATTTCTTCCTTGACCATTTCCTTCATTTCATCATCTAGTTTTTCCCTTAGCATTTCTTTAGCTTCTTCAAGACCTGTTCTAGTCTCCACATATTCCCTATACTTAAATACCAAAGGCTCTATATCAGAATGTTCTTTCATGACCTTTTGAAATAGTAGTCTGTCATTTATTACTTCCATATCCATTGCTTTTTCGCCTAACTCCACATATCTTTCTTCAATAGCGGCTAATTTATCTAACATTTTTTCACTCTCCATTATTCAATTCACAATTCACAATTCATGGCTCACAATTCACAATGAAAAACCCTACAACTTATCCTTCAATTTCCATTTATTTATGATTACCGATCCCAATCCTCCAGCTATTACCAAGTATATTGGGCTTATACCTAGAAAAACTATTATCAAGGCTGCAGCTAATGATACTGATAATTTTTTATACCCAAATCCTGAAGTCTTCACCATCTTATATACTGCAGACAATATAAGTGCAACGATGGTAGGTCTTATACCTAAAAATACCTTATCCAAAATAGGATTATTTCTATATTGATAGAAATAAATGGCAACAAGTAATATAGTAAAAAATGAAGGTAATATTGTTCCTAGAGTACAAACTATTGCACCTGGTAAACCTTTCAATCTATATCCCACATAAATACTTGTATTTACAGCTATGGGACCAGGAGATCCTTGAGAAACTGCAATTGCGTCTAAAAATTCATATTTATCTATCCATTTTTTCTTATTCACTACTTCTTCTTGAATAATAGGTATCATGGCATATCCTCCACCAAAGGTAAAGGCTCCAATCTTAAAAAATGTTGAAAACATTTGCAAAAACATTCTCCCCCTCCTCCTTTAGTATAAGAATACACCCAATACACCAGCAAGAACTATTGCTAGAATAGGGTTAAATTTCTTAAATGTTACTAGCACAAAAATTATTATTGAAATAACAACAGCTTTTATGTCAATAAAAGCATTTTTACCAACAGTTACAGCTGCTGCAGCAATTAATCCCAAAACCACAGGTCTAATCCCAGAGAAAACCCACTTTGTATAAGGGCTATCCTTAAACTTGGAAATAAAATGAACTATCAAGCTCATTACTATAAAGGAAGGTAATACTACTGCAAATGTAGCAGTCATTGAACCTAGCACTCCCCCCACCTTATATCCTAAAAAAGTTGCCGAATTTATGGCAATTGGCCCGGGTGTCATCTCTGCAATCGCCAAAATATCTATAAATTCTACAGCTGTTAGCCATCCATGCACTTGAATTATTTCCTCTTCAATCATAGGGAGCATAGCGTAGCCTCCACCAAAGCTAAATGCTCCTATCTTAAAAAATGATATAAACAACTGAAATAATATATCCACTATCCCACCTCAACTTTCTTCATACCAAATACTACTCTATTATGTCCTTGCAAATCCTTTAATATAGTAGTTTCCCTAAAACCTTCTTTAATTAGAATATCTTCTACTGCCTTAGCTTGATCATATCCAATCTCATAAATAAGTAGGCCTCCATCTTGCAGAAATTCTTTACTTAAATATGTAATCCTTCTATAAAAATCCAATCCATCAAGACCACCGTCCAAAGCAAGTCTAGGCTCGAAATCCTTTACTGTTGTATGAAGCTTTTCTAGTTCATCTTTAGAAATATAAGGAGGATTCGATGCGATAATTTGAAATTGTCCTTCTAAATTAAGATCTTCGAGAGCTTCAAATAAATCTCCCTTATAAAAACTTACATTATCTAACTTCAATCTATTTTTATTAATACTTGCTACTTTAATAGCAATATCTGAGATATCTACTCCAATTACCTCTGCATTCTCACAATAATTTCCAATACTCAATGAGATTGCACCACTGCCAACACCTAAATCCAATAGCTTTATAGGTATAGTTTTATATTTTTCCTTAATATACCCAATAATATACTCTACCAAAATTTCCGTATCTGGTCTAGGTACTAAAACTCCTTCTTCTAAATAAAAGTCCAGTCCCATAAACTCCCATTGACCTAATATGTACTGTATAGGGTATCCAGTAGCCCTTTTTACTGTAAGTTCCAAAAACTTATCAACAATATTAGGGGATACTTCTCTATCCCCATAGGTATATATTGTTGATTTATCCACATCTAATAACTTACATAGTATCAAGATTGAATCCCTAATATCACAGGATGATTTCTTTAACAGTTCATTGATTACCATTTATCCTCATCCTTATTATCTGGAAGAACTGCCTTCAAAGCTGCAATGGCTACTTCAATTTGATCGCTATCTGGTTCTTTTACAGTTGCTAATTTTTGAATCATTAGTCCAGGATAGGAAAAGAAATAAGCTAACTTTGACTTACTTTTACCGATAAGTCTATTTATCTCATAAGATATTCCTGCAATCACAGGGAACATTAATATTCTAACTAAAAATCTTTGTAATGGATTTGGCCACCCAAAGAAAGATAAAACTAAAATACTGACTATCATTACCATAAATAAAAAGCTGGTACCACATCTAGCATGAAGAATTGGGTACTTCTTTACATTTTCAACAGTTAGTTCTTCTTCATTTTCATAACAATGAATTGTCTTATGTTCTGCTCCATGATATTCAAATACTCTCTTTATATCCTCAAGCTTTGATACTGCAATTACATAAATTAGAAATATAAATATTCTAACTACCCCTTCCAACAGATTCAAACCTATTGAGCTGTCTATTTTTGACTTAAAGAAATTAGTAAGAATTGTTGGTAATATCATAAAAATCCCTATAGCCAAGGCTATGGAAAACACCATTGCAAAAAACATTTCAACATCCGCTGCTTTATCCTTAAATATTTTTTGAGTTAATGTTATTTTAGGTGAAGATTCTTTATTATCCTCTTCATAAAATTCAGCAGAATACATCAAGGATTTGGTGCCAAGGATTAAGGATTCAACTAATCCGACTACTCCTCTTAAGAATGGTAATTTAAATATTTTATTTCTCATAGCTAAAGTATTTAGTTTTTCTTTCTTTAGCTCAATTTCATGATCAGGTTTTCTTACAGCTATGGCTACATCCTTGGGACCACGCATCATAACCCCTTCAATTAGGGCTTGCCCACCAATGCTAGTAATATGTTTTGGTACTCTATTTAATTTCTTAATTTCCATCTATACACCACCTTTTTAATCAGTGAAGAGTTAATTTAGGTCATTCACTGTATTTATGCTAGGTCATTTTCTAAATTGTTAGGTCATTTTCCTCAGTCTCGAAATTCAAATCTATTTACTCCCTACCGGTCGTATAGATTTGGTTCTCGTTGCGTTTGACCTACTAAAGCTCACTATCGTTCGCTAAGTTAGGTCATAAAAAATAAAGGTTAGATGCTTGGGCAACTAACCTAATTTCTCTTTGAAGAAATTAATCGATTTGATATTTCTTCTTGAATTTCTCAACACGTCCGCCACGTTCTGCAAATTTTTGACGACCTGTAAAAAATGGATGACATTCTGAACAGATTTCAACTCTTAGTTCATCTTTAACAGAACCTGTTTTGAAAGTATTTCCACACGCGCAAGTAACAGTAGTTTCTTTATAGTTTGGATGAATATCCGCCTTCATTCCTTTCACCTCTCTTCAAATGCTAATTTATAGCAAAAAAACAATTTCATAATTCAACCACTAAATTATAGCATATTTATTTTCTAATTTCAACTAAATCCAAATTTTATTTCTCATTTCAACAATAAATTGATCATTATCCTTAGATTTTAATAAATTGTCAATTAAAGTCTCCGTTACATCCTGAGTAGATGCATTTCCCATGGCCTTTCGTATTGCCCATATAGTCTCTAATTCTTTTTGAGTAAGTAGTAGTTCTTCCCTTCTAGTTCCTGATCTGTTAATATCAATAGCTGGGAAAATTCTCTTTTCAGATAATTTTCTGTCTAAATGTATTTCCATATTGCCTGTACCCTTGAATTCCTCAAATATAACATCATCCATACGACTTCCAGTCTCCACTAAAGCAGTAGCAAGAATAGTTAAGGATCCGCCTTCTTCTAATTTTCTTGCAGCTCCAAAAAATCTCTTTGGCTTGTGAAGTGCTCCTGGGTCAAGACCACCGGATAGTGTCCTTCCAGTTGCAGGAATTGTCAGGTTGTATGCCCTAGCAAGTCTAGTAATACTATCTAATAAAACTACTACATCTTTTCCATGTTCAACCAATCGTTTTGCTCTTTCCAATACGATTTCTGCAACTTTAGTATGATGTTGTGGCAATTCATCAAAAGTTGAATAAACCACATCTCCCTTTACAGATCTCTTCATATCTGTTACTTCTTCTGGTCTTTCATCTATTAAAAGTACAATAATCTCAACCTCGGGATGATTTCTAGATATAGCATTTGCTACCATTTTAAGTAAAGATGTCTTTCCTGCCTTTGGTGGAGATACAATCATTCCTCTTTGTCCCTTACCAATAGGTGATATCAAATCAATCATCCTAGTTGCAAGTTCATTTCCGTTGGATTCAAGTTTTAGTCTTTGATTGGGATAAATTGGAGTTAAGTTATCAAAATTAGGTCTTTTTAGACAAGTTTCTGGATGCATTCCGTTAACAGATTTAACATATAGGAGAGCTTTGTATCTTTCCCCAGGATTTGGGGCTCTTGTAACACCGAAGATTTTATCTCCAGTTTTCAATCTAAATCTTCTGATTTGAGAAGGCGAAATATAAATGTCATCCTCACCAGATAGATAATTGTCAGATCTTAAAAATCCATATCCATCTATGTGTAATTCAAGTATCCCCTCTGCACCATTTATGGTATCCATGTTTTCCAATTCTTCAGTGACTTTTTCTGGTAAATCTTCTGTGTCAATATCTTTCATATCTATTGTTACCTCATTTTGCTCTACTTCTTTTTCCTCTTCTTTTTCCTTTTCCTTTTCCTCAGAAGCAAAAGTTTGAAGAATTATATCTATCAACTCATCCTTCTTATATTTATAAGGACTGTTGACTCCTTGAGTCTTAGCTATTTCTCTAAGTTCCCCAATTTTCTTGTTGAGTAAATCCTTCTCCGTCAAAAATTAACACCACCTTTCTTTCAATTCAATGAATAGTGAATAACTAATAGCTAATAGTTAAAGGACCCAAAAGCATTACTGAAAACTTTTCACTTTTCACTATTAGTTATTAACTGTATTCTTACTTCGCGTATTCTGGTTTTTTATCTAATATATGTCTTGATTCTATAAATCTTACGGTTCCTGTTTCAGCTCTTGTAACTAAAGTATGAGTTGATGCAATATTGTTTTCTAGGTACTTAACTCCTTGAAGTAGTTCTCCATGGGATACTCCTGTTGCTGCGAAAACTATTTCATCTCCTTTTACAAGGTCATCTGTCTTATACACTTTGCTTAAGTCTGCACCCATTGCAATACATCTCTCTCTTTGCTCATCAGTTACTGGATGTAGTATTCCTTGAAATTCTCCACCCATACATTTCAATGCAGCTGCAGTAATAACTCCCTCTGGAGCTCCTCCTATGCCAACCATCATATCTACACCAGTATGTTCAAAGCATGTATTGATAGCAGCAATTACATCACCATCAGTTATCATTCTAATTCTTGCTCCAGCTTTTCTTATGTCTGCTGCCAATTTATCGTGCCTTGGTCTATCCAACATAGTCACTGTAACTTCAGATACATCCTTGTCCAAGGCCTTTGCAACTGCACGAACATTATCTCCAATTGGAGCATTAATATCTATAACACCAGCTGCTCCTGGTCCCACTGCCATTTTATTCATATAAGTATCTGGTGCATGAAGCATACACCCTCTAGGTGCTATGGCCACTACTGAAACAGCATCAGGACGACCATAAGCAATGGAATTTGTACCATCTAGTGGATCTACTGCTATGTCTATTTTCAAGCTATCTGGCCCTGCTATACCTATTTGTTCCCCAATATATAGCATAGGGGCTTCATCAATTTCCCCTTCACCGATAACTACAACTCCATCAATATTTACAGTATCAAACATTCTCCTCATCGCATCAACAGCAGCTTGATCTGCAGCATTTTTATCTCCTCTACCTAAAAACTTCGCACTAGCCAATGCTGCTGCTTCTGTTACTCTTGCTAAATTCAACGCCAAATTTCTATCCATTATAACACTCCCTAATTAGTTTTAATGCTATTCCAATCTTTTAAGAATTTGTCAATTCCAATATCAGTTAGTGGATGAGCTAACATTTGAACAAATACCTTATATGGTATAGTTGAAATATGAGCCCCAGCCTTTGCAGCATCTAACACATGAATAGGATGCCTAATACTTGCAGCAATTATTTCTGTATCAATGCCATGCAAAGCAAATATCTGATATATATCTTCTATTATATCCATTCCTTCATTTCCAACATCATCAAGTCTACCAACAAAAGGACTTACATAAGTAGCCCCTGCACGAGCTGCAAGCAAGGCTTGATTAGCTGAAAAAATCAAGGTAACATTAGTCTTTACTTTTTCCTCAGTTAGTACTTTTACAGCCTTTAATCCCTCTTTAGTCATAGGGATTTTGATAATAATATTTGGATGAATCTTGGCTAACTCTCTAGCTTCCTTCAGCATGCCATCTTTATCTAAAGAAACAACTTCAGCACTAATAGGTCCATCTACAATATCAGAAATCTCCTTAACAACTTCTTTGAAATCCCTACCTTCTTTAGCTATTAAGCTAGGATTCGTGGTTACACCACAAATTACTCCCCACTCATTAATCTCTTTTATCTCTTCAATATTAGCAGTATCAATAAAAAGTTTCATTACATACACCCCCGTATTCAATTAATAATTAACGATTAACAATTGTTTGGGTCTAGCTATTGGGTATTTTTGCGACCCTAGGTCCCTTAATTGTGAATTGTGCATTATTTTATGCCCTATTAACTGAACCAAATATTTGCATCTTTTCCTTTATTATTTCCTTCATTTGAGTTTTTGCAGGTCCTAATATCTTTCTTGGGTCAAAATTATCTGGATTATTCTTTAGGAACTCTTTTACACCATTAGCAAATGCTATTCTAATATCCGTATCTATATTTATCTTAGAAATACCTAATGAAATAGCTTTCCTTAAAGCCTCTTCAGGAACTCCTGATGATCCGTGTAATACTAAAGGAACACTAACTATATCCCTAATAGCTTTTATTCTATCAAAATCAAGTTTTGGTTCTCCCTTATATACACCATGGGCTGTACCAACGGCTATAGCAAGGAAATCAACATCAGTTTCATTAACAAATCTCAGAGCCTCCTCTGGGCTTGTAAATGTAGCGTCTTTTTCACTAACTGTTATATGGTCTTCTGTTCCACCAATCTTACCTAGTTCTGCCTCAACAGATACTCCAACAGCCTTAGCTACTTCTATTACCTTTTTAGTGTAGGCAATATTTTCATCCAAAGCAAATCTTGATCCATCAATCATTACAGAAGAAAATCCATGTCTAATGCATAGCATAACTTGATCAAAGTCCGTACCATGGTCTAAATGTAGAGCTACTGGAACTTTAGCATTTCTAGCTGCTAATTTACCAAGCTCTGCTATATATTCTATTCCCGCATATTTAATACCACCTTGACTGGCTTGCAATATGACCGGAGAATTAGTTTCCTCAGCAGCTTCAATAATAGCTTGTATTATCTCCATATTATTAATATTAAAAGCTCCAACAGCATATCCATTTTTTTGAGCATCAAGCAACAACTCTTTTCCTGTTAATAACATAAGAACTACCTCCATTTTTATTATTATATACTATTATATCAGATTTCAAAACTATTAGAGTAATAAATTGAAATAAATATACTAAATAAGTTTGGATTTCGGTGCCTGGCACCAAAATCTAAACTTATTTGTCATTATTAAAATATGGCTATATATCCATCTGCCCTTGACTCAGTTCCACCACAAAGCACTCCTTTTTCATCTACCCATATAATTTGCCCTCTGCCGAAACTACCACTATCTATTTGAGATACCATATTATGTCCCCTTTGTCCCAAGGCTAAAGCTATATCATTTGGAAAAGATTGTTCAACCGATATAGTTTTGTCCTTAGTCCATTGCCATCTTGGAGCATCCAGAGCATCCTGAGGATTAAGATGAAAATCTATAGTACTAGTAATTACTTGTACATGTCCTTGTGGTTGCATAAACCCACCCATTACACCAAAAGGTCCTACTGGACGCCCATCTTTAGACAAAAATCCAGAAATAATAGTATGATATGGTTTCTTGCATGGTCCTACACAATTTGGATGATTTTCTTTCATATTAAAATTATTTCCTCGATTATGCAATCCAATTCCAGTACCAGGCACCACTAGGCCTGAGCCGAATCCCATATAATTGCTTTGAATATAGGAGACCATATTTCCTTCACCGTCAGCAGTAGCAAAATATACTGTCCCTCCACTTTGAGGTTCACCTGCCTCTGGCATTAGAGCACTTTCACCAATTAACTTTGCTCTTTCTTTACCGTATTCTGGAGATAATAGTTCTTCTACTGTGGGAACCATATATTTTGGATCCCCAATATATTCAAGTCCATCTGCAAATGCTAGTTTCATAGCTTCAATAAGTATATGATAGGTTTCTATACTATCCTTTTCCTTAAGTTCAAAATTGTTTAAAATATTTAATGCCATCAATGCAACAATTCCATGCCCATTTGGTGGAATCTCCCACACATCATAACCTCTATAATTAACTTTAATTGGTTCTACCCATTCTGCTTTATACTCTGCTAAGTCTTCCTTTCTTATATAGCCTCCATATTTTCTGGAGAATTCATCTATCTTATCTGCAAGCTCTCCCCTATAGAAAGATTCTGCATTCGTATTGGCTATTTCCTCTAAAGTTGCAGCATGATCTGGTGCTAGCCAGATTTCCCCTATCTTTGGAGCCCTGCCCTTAGGAGCAAATGTTTCAAACCAATATTTAAATTCTTCTCCTTTGAGCTTTTCACTATATATCCTATATGCCCTATCCCAATATTTACCTACTGTAGGGGCAATAGGATGACCATCCCTAGCAATTCCAATAGCTGGCATCAGTGCTTCCTTTAAGGTAAGTTTCCCAAATTTCTTAGAAAGTTCAGCCCATGCTGCTGGTACCCCAGGTACAGTTACAGGAGTAAATCCATAGACTGGCATAGAATCTAATCCTAATTCCTTGAGTTTTTCATATGTTAAGGACTTGGGAGATGGTCCACTGGAGTTTAATCCATGAAGCTTACCATTTGTCCAAACTAAAGCAAAGGCATCCCCACCAATTCCATTGGCAGTAGGTTCTACCACCGTAAGTGTAGCAGCTGTAGCTATGGCTGCATCTACTGCATTCCCTCCCTTTTTCATCATATCAATACCTGCTTGTGCAGCTAATGGATGGGATGCCGCTACCATCCCATTCTTTCCATATACAAGATTTCTTTTAGAACTATATTTATGGTAAATCGGATTAAATTCCAAGTTAAAACCCCCTTATTTAGCTCTTGAATAGTTAATTTAAAAATAAGTTTGGGATTTGGTGCCAGGCACCAAATTCCAAACTTATTGAAATTATCTTTTTTTAAGTCCTAATATTTCTCTTGCTTCATCTGGAGTAGCTATTTCTCTGCCTAATTCTTTAGCTATTCTTACAACTTTTTCTACTAATTCTCCATTGGATTTAGCCAATACTCCCTTTTCTATATATACATTGTCTTCAAATCCCACTCTAACATGTCCACCCATTGCAATACCAACAGCTCCTAATGGCATCTCATGTCTGCCTACTCCTGATACAGTCCAAGTAGATCCTGCTGGAATACTATCTACCATAAATGATAAATCTCTAACAGTTGCAGCCATTTGTACTCCTAGTACGAAATCAAAATGCATTGGCTCTTTTATAAAGCCTTGTTTAGCGTATTTGATTGCATAATCAATCATACCCTTATCAAATACTTCTATTTCAGGTTTAACTCCTCTTTCGATCATAAGTCTTCCAAAGTTTTTGATAGTATTTTCAGTATTTACAAATACTTCATCTCCACCAAAGTTGCAAGTACCACAGTCTAAAGTAGCCATTTCTGGTCCTAATTCTGTTGGTTGAAGTCTTTCTTCATCAGTCATTCCAACTGCTCCACCTGTGGATGGTTGGATTATTACATCTGGACATCTCTTATAGATTTCATCCATACAAGCCTTAAATCTAGCTTTGTCTTGAGTTGGAGTACCATCATCTGTTCTAACATGAAGATGAATAATACTAGCTCCAGCCTTATATGCTGATTCTGCTTCTCTACCTATTTCTTCAACTGTATATGGAACAGCTGGGTTGTTTTCCTTTGTTACTTCTGCCCCACAAATAGCAGCAGTAATAATTAACTTTTCCATTAATATCGCCTCCTATATTCTCTTTTTATCCTTTGGAACTAAGCAAGTTCCTTCTGCTCTACAAACTACTACTGGTTCTTCCAATACATCACAAGCTGATGGACTGATATCTGGTCTAGGTACTATAACTTTTCTAGCTTCAAATACCATTTTTCTTGAAGTATTACCAACCTTTACAATTTCACCTACAGCTTCTATGTAATCACCTGCGTATACTGGTGCTGTAAATTCTACTTTATCATAAGCTACAAATAATCCCTCATCACCGTCTTGTCTAATAAGTAATTCTGTAGCTACATCACCAAATAATCCTAACATTCTTGCACCATCAACTAAATTCCCACCATAATGAGCATCTGCTGTACTCATTCTAAGTCTAATCATTGCCTTCATTTGCTTTTCCCTCCATCTTATATTTGTCTACATTATATCATATGGATAATTTTGTAACAAGACATTGAATTATTATTCGTAATTTAGACTTATGCTTTCAATAATACCTTCTAAACTTTAATAATATTGTAACTATTTCCATGTATATAATATGGTAAAATGTTCATAAGATTAAATATTTGGAGGTGAGTTAATTCTTGGAAGATTTTATAACATTACAAAATTTAAGAAAGGTATATAGGATGGGAGATGAAAAAATAATTGCCCTAAATGATATAACTCTCAATGTTGCAAAAGAAGAATTCGTCTGTTTACTAGGTACCTCTGGATCTGGAAAATCTACCTTGCTAAATATGATGGCAGGCTTGGAGAAGCCAACAAAGGGCGAAATCTTCATTAACAAGCTTCCAATACACAAATTGAGCGAAAAAGATGTAACTAAATTTAGACAAAAATATGTTGGTTTCGTATTTCAATCATATAACCTTATTCCTACCTTATCTGCTTTAGAAAATGTAAGTATTGGTCTTACATTCCAGGGTGTAGCAAAGAATAAAAGAGATAAAATGGCAAAACAAATGCTCAAAGATGTAGGCCTAGAAAAAAGATTACATCATAAACCATCTGAAATGAGTGGGGGACAACAGCAAAGAGTAAGTATTGCAAGAGCTTTCGTAAATAAACCGAAAATTGTATTTGCAGATGAACCAACGGGGAACTTAGATACGAAAACTACCATGGAAGTAATGGATTTAATCACAGGCATGGCATATGAATTTAAGCAAACCTTGATAATAGTTACCCATGATACAGAAATCTCTGGATATGCCCATAGAGTCGTATACCTAAGGGATGGAAATATTGAGAAAATAACAGAAACAGAAAACATAATAAAGGGGGAAGTGAATTAAATGAAAAGATTTTTAAGTGTTTTTATAGCAATGATATTAATTCTGATGCAGATACCAAGTATTAGCATTGCAAATAGTCAAATTAACAACCCACCAAGCAATACAGATTCTTCATCTTACTACAAACCATCCTTAGTGATAGAAGATGGCCTAATACCTGAAGTAAACGCAGGTACTAGTATTGCTGTAGAGTTTGAGTTGAAAAACACTGGATATACAGCAACTGATATCGTTGTAACTCCGGTTTTTGGAAATGATAGCCCTTTTACATCAAATAATTTAACAAACTCAATTCCTATGGGAAGTATATCAAAGGGATCCCAGAAAACAGTGAAGCTTGAAATGGAAGTATCACCTACTGCCATGCCTGGTTCATATCCAATACCTGTAAAAATAAACTATAACTATGTCTCATATGCTACAGATCCACCAACAAAATATAGCGAGACATTAGAAGCCATCGTATATGTAAAAGTATCTAATAAATCAACTCAACCTAAACTTATAATTACAAAAAATGTTACTTCACCTGAAATTATAACACCAGGTCAAGATGTAAAACTTAGTGTATTGTTCGAAAACAAAGGAAGTGTAGATGTAAAGAATGTATCTGTAAAACTAGAAGGATTAGATAATGACAAAGGTTTTTATATCTCTTCTGGGTCTGATATTGTATATGTTAAAAATGTTTCAGGAAATTTAGTTTCCTATGCTGAGTTCTATCTAAAATCATCCAATAGTATCAAGAGAGGTGCTCATAAGCTTAATGTTACCTTCTCTTATAATGGAGTAACTGAGACACAGGCTATTTATCTTAATGTAGGTGGCGATGCTGAACAAAACTCTAATATTTTAATAGAAAATCTGAGCTATCCTACAACTGCTATTAACCCTAATAAAGATTTTGTTCTAAAGTTTGATTTAAGAAATAATGGTGGAGTAAATGCCAATAATATCTTAGTTAAAGTAGAAAGCTCAGACCCAACAGTAATACCAAAAACTAATAGTATTAAGAAAATAAATACTATGGCTCCTGATGGAAAAGAATCCCTTGAATTTATCTTTTTCCCTACAGAAGAGGCCATTACAAGAAACTATCCTATAAATATATCTGTAGAATATGAAGATGAGTTTAATCAAGATAGTGAAGTAAAACATCGTGTCAACCAATATGTAGGTATATATGTAGAAAAATCCGGGGACTCAACAAAGGGAAAACCTAAATTAATCATAGATAAATATAATTTTGAACCACAACTTGTTCGTGCAGGCGAAAACTTTGAAATGACTTTATCTTTTTATAATACTAATAGTAGCAAAACTGTAAATAATATAAAAATATTTTTAACAGCAGAATCTGGTACTAGTAACGAAGGTGCAAACGCAGGAAGTTCTGCCTTTACCCCAGTAGATAGCTCAAATACATTCTATATAGATTCAATACCTCCTAGAGGTAGAGTTGAAAAGAAAATAACCATGTTTACCATACCAGATGCTATAGCAAAAACCCATACTATTACAGCCAATTTCGAATATGAAGATAGTGACGGAAATGAACTTAAAGATATAGAATTAATAGGTGTCCCTGTAGTTCAAAATTCAAGACTTGAAACAGGAGAATTATCCTATTATCCAGAGGCAATGATAGGTCAACCAATGCCAGTATCATTAGAGTTTTATAATACAGGTAAAGTAACTCTATATAATATGATGGTTAAATTAGAAGGAGACTTCCAAACAGAAAATGGATCTTCTTATATAGGAAACTTTGTTACTGGTAGTAGTGAATATTTTGAAGGAATGGTAATGCCATCAGAACCAGGAGAATTGAAAGGTGCTGTCCTTTTCACATATGAAGACTCCACAGGTCAAATGCAAGAATTAAGGAAGGAATTTACCTTAAATGTAATGGAAATGCCACCAATGGAAGAGTTCCCAGGTGAGATGCCTCCTATGGAAGAAGGTCCAACTGGAGTAAATGGAATTCTAAAATCTAAATGGCTTTGGATTTCTCTAATAGCTATACTTGTCATAGTTGGTGGTGTAATATTCTACAAGAAAAAGAAGAAGAAAAAGGAAATGGCTTTCGATGAGTAAATTAGACTTATTTCGAATGGGAATTAAAAATCTGTGGAGAAGAAAATTAAGAACATTTCTTACAGTTCTTGGAGTAATCATAGGTGCAAGTTCCATTATAGTTATGCTTAGTCTTGGTTTTGGAATGCAAATTGGGTTTGAAGAACAAATGGCCCAATGGGGAAGCTTAACTACTATAAATGTACACAAAGGGTGGAGTGAAATCCCTGGAAAAGAAGTAGTAGAATTAGATGATAAAGCTGTTGCTGCATTTAAGTCATTGCCAAATGTAATTGCAGTAAGCCCTACTTTACAAACCTATGGTGCCATAATCAATGGTAAATATATAGCACAAATGCCTATTAAAGGGATTGATCCTGACTCCATGGCATCTTTTGGATTTGAAATTGCAGAAGGCCGACTATTGACTAGTTCCGATGAACTTACAATAGTATTTGGTGGACAAATGAAGTATAATTTCTATGACCCAAAAGCAAGGGTATGGAGAGAACCAAAGATTAATTTAATGAAGGATAGAATGACTCTAACTCTTAATCCGAATTATGGCTATTCTTATCCAGGTGAGAAAAAGGTAAACTATAAAGAGTATAAAATAAAAGTAGCAGGAGTATTGGCAGAAAGCAATGATTGGGAAACTAATTATGGAATTTATATGCCTATCACCGAAGTGCAAAAGCTTATAAAAGAAAAGGAAAAAGCAGAAGGAGTCAAGCCACAACCTGGCAAACCAAAAGATATAGGATATAATCAGGTAAATATAAAAGTTAATGATATGAAAAATGTTCAGGATGTTCAAAAGACAATAAGGGATATGGGGCATGAAGCCTATAGTTTAAATGACCAACTAGAATCCATGAAAAAACAAGCTGGAATGATTCAAGCAGTCCTTGGGGGTATAGGTGCTGTATCCCTTGTAGTAGCTGCAATAGGTATTACAAACACCATGGTTATGAGTATCTACGAAAGAACCAAGGAAATTGGAGTAATGAAAGTAATAGGTGCATCACTTAAGGATATAAAGAACCTTTTCCTATTTGAATCTGCTATTATAGGTCTTGTAGGGGGAGTTGTTGGTGTTGGCTTTTCATACCTTTTATCCTTCATTGTCAATAAGTTTAGCCATATCTTCGGACCTATGCTTGGCTTATGGGATGCTACAACAATCTCTGTAATACCTCTTTGGCTAGCATTAGCTGCTTTGGGATTTTCAGCTTTCATAGGTGTAGTATCAGGATATTTCCCCGCTAGGCGTGCAATGAACTTATCAGCATTAGAAGCTATTAGAACAGAGTAAAAGATAGTTAATGTTGAAAGGTGAAAAGTGAATAGTTAAAAGAATTAATAAAAAAGCAAACCCTAGGTTTTAAGCTTGATATGCTCTAAATCTAGGGTTTAAACTATTCACTATTCACTATTAGTTATTAGTTCTTAGTTGCTTTTTCTATTTGCTGCTTTTATAAACTCTCTAAATAATGGATGAGCTTTGGTTGGTCTTGATTTAAACTCAGGGTGGTATTGTACTGCTACAAACCATGGATGATCTTTTAATTCAATCATTTCAACTAATCTTTCATCAGGTGATAGACCTGATATTATCAATCCCTTTTCTGCCAAAGTATCTCTGTATTCATTATTAAATTCATATCTATGTCTATGTCTTTCGTATACAATCTCATCATTATATATTTCCATAGCCTTAGTTCCCTCTATTACCTTACAAGGATATAGACCAAGTCTCATAGTGCCACCTAAAGTATCAATATCTTTTTGCTCTGGCATTAAATCAATGACAGGATATTTTGTATTTTCATTAAGCTCTGAACTATGTGCACCTTTAAGGCTTGCAACATTTCTAGCAAATTCAACAACTGCCAATTGCATACCAAGACAAATTCCCAAAAATGGAATATTATTTTCCCTAGCATATTTAGTAGCTGTAATCTTTCCTTCTACTCCCCTATCACCAAAACCTCCTGGTACTAAAATACCATCTGCACCAGCTAAAAGTTCCTTGCAATTATTTTCATTTATTTCCTCAGCATGTACCCAATCTATATCTACATCAATATTATTAGCTATGGCTCCATGTCTTAGAGATTCTGCTACAGAAAGATAAGCATCCTTTAACTCTACATATTTACCTACTAAAGCAATTTTTACTTTGCCTTGAGGATTTTTTACTCTTTCAACGATTTCATTCCATTCAGATAAATCTAGTTCATCACATTTCAAATTTAAATGTTCTATTACTAATTTTGGAAGTCCTTCTCTTTCTAGCATTAAAGGAATTTCATAAATTGTAGAAGCATCTATATTTTCTATAACTTCAGATGGATCTAAATCGCAGAAAAGAGCAATTTTATCTCTTAAATCATTAGCTAGTGGAACCTCTGTCCTACATATTAGTACATCTGGTTGAATACCTAGTCCCCTTAGCTCTTTTACACTGTGTTGAGTAGGTTTGGTCTTCAATTCCCCAGCCTTGGACAAAAATGGAACTAAAGTCACATGAACATACATGACATTTTCCTTGCCTACATCATACTTAATTTGCCTAATAGCCTCTAAGAAAGGTAAGGATTCAATATCCCCTACAGTACCACCTATTTCAGTGATGACAATATCTACATCCCTTTCCTTTGATGCTCTAATAATTCTCTCTTTAATTTCATTTGTAATATGAGGAATTACTTGGACAGTTCTTCCATTGTATTCCCCTTTTCTCTCTTTATTAAGTACAGACCAATAAATCTTTCCAGTAGTCACACTACTATTCTTATTAAGATTAACATCAATAAACCTTTCATAATGGCCTAAATCTAAATCCGTCTCTGCCCCATCATCTGTTACAAAAACTTCCCCATGTTGATAGGGGCTCATGGTGCCAGGATCAACATTTATATATGGATCAAATTTCTGTATAGTAACTTTAAGTCCTCTACTCTTTAAGAGCTGACCTAAACTAGCTGCAGTAATACCTTTCCCTAAGGATGAAACTACACCGCCCGTAACAAATATATATTTTGTAGACACTTCTTTATACCTCCTCAAAAAACTTCAGTCCTTAACTATAGTATTCTATAATACTGAAAATAATATGTCAAGAACGCAAATAATTAATGTGTAACTAGATTGTAATATATAAATACCCAAATTTGTAGTATAATTAAACTATATCAATAAAGAGGGGAGAGATATTTATGAAAAGAGTATTATCAATTGCACTAGCCTTAATTATCGCATTTTCAGGCCTAACTCCTATATATGCTGATACATCTTCTTCACAGCTATATAATGAAGCTGGGAATATATTAAAAGATCTAAAACTATTGACCGGTAATTCAAGTGGAGATTTAATGCTAGAAGGTAATCTAAGTAGACAAGACATGGTTATAATGATCACAAGACTTTATAAGGAAGAAGACAACGCTAAAAACTATGTTGTTAAACCAGGCGAAAATAAATTTAAAGATTTAACAGTTGCAAGAAAAAATTATATTCCTTACATTGCTTGGGCAGTTAACAAGAATTTAATTTATGGTGTCGCTACTGACAAATTTGGTTTTGGACAAGATGTGACAATCCAGGAATATCAAGCTGTACTTCTTAGGGCCCTAGGCTATAATTTAAGTGCAGATGAATGGAAATATGTACCTGAAGTTGCATCAAAATACGGCATCATGAAGGACTTATCTTCCTTGAAGGCTGAATCAAAAATAACTCGTGGTCAAATGGCAGTAATGACAATCAATGCCTTACGCCAAGAAATGAACGGTAGAAATATTACATTAGCAGAGGAACTGGGAGTTACAATAGCAGAAGCATTTAGTGTAGAGGCAACAGTAAAAGTTGAAAATAATAGTCTGATTTTTGAAGGACAAGCAAAGGGTACAAACTATTTATTGCTACGTTTGAAACCGATGTCTTCAACTATAACATCAGGAGAAAATGTTATTCAAATCCCAACCGATGCTGAAGGAAATTTCTCAAGAAAAGTTGAAAATCTTCAAGTAGGTAACTATCATTATCGATTTGAGAGTGATAACAAATATACTGATTATAAAGAAGTTGCAATAAAAGTACTACCTTTTAATATAGCGGATGTAAAGGGAAATAATCTTAAAGAAGTAACTTTAACTTTTACCCAAGCAGTAGATAAAGCAACTGCTTCCATAATCGGAAACTATAATACAACTGCTGGATCTATAAAATCTATTCGATTTGAAGAAAATGATACTAAGGTAATTTTAACATTAACTGGCAACATGACTCAAAGAAGAATGTATAAAATTACAGCTACAAAAATAAAATCAGCTTCAGGAGAAGAAACTAACTTAAAAGACTATGAATTTGAAGCATTGGATATTGCAATTCCAACAGTAGTATCAGTTAAACAACTTGGTACTAAGGCTCTAAAAGTATATCTATCAGAGCCTGTAAAAAATGCAGTAGTTAATAATTTTAAAATAGATGGAAAAAACTTCTCAGGAAATGCTAAACTAGAAAATAATATAGTTACTCTAACATATTACTCACCATCCTATGCATTATCTGAAGGAAGCCATACTATTACAGTATCTAATATAGAGGATTTTGCAGGAAATAAAGCAACTGGCGAAAGCACCTCATTTGATATCATCAAAGATACTACACCTCCGGAAATAGTCAGCGCTACAGCTACTTTAGAAGAAGTAATCATTGAATTTGATGAAGAGATAGATCCTATATCTGCTAGAACTAACTATTTCTATTGGAAAAATGGTTCCGTAAAGAGATATCCTAACAAGGTTACTTTTGATGGAAATAAAGCAATAGTTGAATTTACAAATAATAAACTATCAACTTCTCAAAATACCATCTATGTGGAAAATGTCTTGGATTACTCTAATAACAAGATGAAACTTGCTGATATTCAAGTACTTCCAACAATAGATACTTCAAACCCTGAAGTAATCAACTATTTAGTATCAGATGATGGTAAAACAATAACTATCAATTTCAGTAAAAATGTAGTAGGTAATGTTAGATCAAATTATTCTATAACAGATCAAAACAACAAATTAGTCAGCATTAAAGACATCACAGGTTCTGGTAAAGAATATAAGTTGAATCTATACAGCGCATTACCAGTAGGAGTTAATACCTTAACAGTTAAAAATATACAAGATACTACACCATATAAGAATCCATTAATAGAATTTACAACTACTATAGAAATGAAAGATATAGAAAAACCAAAGTTAGTAAACCATACAGGATATGGCAGCAACATAATTCTATATTTCAGCAAACAAATGGATATGGTCACAGTATCTAACCCTGATAACTATGTTATGACTTATGGTTCAGTACAATATAAATTACCAGATAACACTATATTTACACCTAGCTCTGACGGAAAAGCAATTACAATGCAGCTTCCAGAATACTTTGACTATGATGGAAAGAGAATAATGATAGGTACTTCTGGTAACCTTACTTCCTTAGGCATTATAGGATTAAAGGATTTAAGTGGAAATGACACTGATCCATTAATAATCAATGTAAAATTTGATAGTTCTTCTTCTGGAAAGGCAAAAGCAATAGACTATTACAAAGAAAAGCCAGGTAGACAAGGTGTACTTCTTGAATCAAACTTAATAAAACTTAGATTTAGTATACCAATAATACAAGCAAGTCCAAGTGATTTTGCTATATCAGGAAGAACCATATATGATGTAGTAGCAGATGGCTCAGATGAAGTCACTATATACCTTAATGATAGTGATATGACATATTTGCCAAACAAGTCAATAACTATATTACCAAATAATAATATGAGAACATCCATTGATACAGGCGTGGAAAGCGGAAACATATTGTTATTTGATGAACTTCCTCCTAGAGTAAAAGATGGTTCTGATAATCTTGCGGTAAACGCAAATCAAATTGAACTTCCATTCTCTGAAGTATTGGAAGAAG
This sequence comes from Tissierella sp., assembly GCF_031460495.1. Classification (NCBI taxonomy): domain Bacteria; kingdom Bacillati; phylum Bacillota; class Tissierellia; order Tissierellales; family Tissierellaceae; genus Tissierella; species Tissierella sp. The sequence goes on from NZ_JAVKTS010000003.1 coordinate 555,139, forward strand.
CAGGAGTTTCATTATATGTAAGAGATTTAGAAGTAGTTAGATTATCTGATGGAAAAATACTGTCTAAGGATGAATATACTACATCTTTAAAATACCAAGATAAAAGCATCTTAGTTATCACAATAAATAGAAGAGATATTGCATCAAGCTACTCAGTTATGTTATCAGGTGAATCAAATGGATATGTTACCTATATAAGAGATACTGATGGTAACTTAGCAGTTTCAGATTCAGCCATGTATTTTACAGAGAGAGATATTCCAAAGCAATAAAATAGGGCCAATTGGCCCTATTTTTTTTGCTTTCTATTTCATATTATGGTATACAAATTATTTGACCAACTCTTAGATTGTTTGGATTTATACCAGGATTAGCTCTCATAATGGCATCTACAGTAGTATTAAATCTTTGTGCTAGAATAAATAAGGTATCTCCTGATCTAATTGTATAAGGTGTTGTTCCAGTAGGACAAGTTGGTGGTTGTTGAGAACAATTTACACCAAGTGCAGTCCAAGTCATTATTCCTACTATTCCATCAGGTACGAGATTTCTACTTCTTTGGAAGGATATAACGGCAGCCTGTGTCATTGATCCAAAAATTCCATCAATAGCTCCCGGACTAAATCCATTACTTAATAAAAGCTGTTGAAGTTGGGCTACAGAAGCACCTCTACTCCCAATACTTAAAGTAGGACAAGAGGATATAGGTGGTGGCGGTGCTGGTGTTGGTACACAAATCACCTGGCCTATAAATAATCTATCAGGGTCTACCCCTGGGTTTGCTGCTATTAAGGCATCAAGAGAGATTCCAAAAGTTCTAGCTATGGCAAAAAACGTATCCCCCGCCTTAATAGTATACGGCATTGATCCTATGGGACATGTTTGAGTTATTTCCATATGTTTACCTCCTTTATTTGAATTAAAGTACAATACATTATATTCAAACAAAGGGGATTAGTTCCATTAGATAAAATTGTATCTACCTCTTTTTCTTTTCTCCTTGATTTTGCATATTCTCATGGGAAACAAGCCCTTTATTGTTTTTCATATCTTCATTATCAATAATACCCATTTCACCAGCCATTTCATAACTCATTGCTTTAAAGAAATTCTTATCAACTATTTCATTACTCTGTTTTTCTTTCATATTTTCACCTCATATATAGCTTTTGTATAATTTACACTTAGATACAAGGTAATTTCTGGAGTTAGCTATTCCAGATTGTATATTCCAATGATTACGGCAAATATAACTGAAATACTAGTACCTAAAGCAAGGCCTGCAGCTCCCATAGTTGGTGCTAGTATCCAGCTCTACTTGCACAAGTTAGCACATGGAAAAAGGGGACATCTAGTCCCCTTTACAACGACACAAATGTCGTTCACTATATTCCTAAATTTCTAATGCTTCTTCTGGTGTTATATATGGTCTGTCTTGTTTTATTCCTGTTTCTTCTAGAGTTAGTTTTCCATAGTAGAAGGACAAGCCTCGTCGTAGATACTTATTATCTGCTAATGCTTTTTCTACTCCTTTATTTGCTATTTCTAGGAGAGATGGAAGTGTTGCATTACACAAAGTTTGTGTAGCTGTTTGTGAAAAGGCTGATGGGATATTATCCACACAATAATGTGTTATTCCATCTACTTCATATACAGGATCATCATGGGTTGTTGATCTACAGGTTTCTATTGCTCCCCCATCATCACAGGATACATCTACTATTAATGATCCCTTTTTCATCATACTTAGCATATCTTTAGATACTAGATGATCCTTTCTCCATTTTGGCCATAGAATACAGTTTATAAGTACATCTGATCTTTTTAGGCACATTTCAAGATTGTTTCTATTGGAAATTAAAAATTCTACATTTGGTGGCAATGATTTTCTTGCTTCTTCCATTCTATTTACATCTATATCTAGTATTGTGACTTTATTCCCAAAGGCCGCTGCCAGTTCTGCTGCTCCTAATCCAGCATTGCCCGCTCCTATTATTGTTATCTCTGGTGTTCTAACACCTTCTATCCTTGATAATAATAGCCCATTTCCACCATGTATCTTTTGCATAAAGTTTAATGCGGCTAAAAATCCACCTTTTCCTGCTATTACACTCATTGGTTTTAGTAAAGGAAATTCTCCATCTTTATTATTAATATCTTCATATGCTATTCCAATAATTTTCTTTTCAAGCATTACATCTGTTTGCTCTCTATGTGCATTGGAATGAATGTAGGTGAATACTATTTGACCTTCTCTTAAGTATTCAAACTCCTCTGGAAATATTTCTTTCACCTTGTATATTAGTTCTGCTTCTTCAAATATTTCTTTGGCTGAATTAATTATTGCAGCCCCTTGATTTTTGTAGTCTTCATCTGTGAATCCACTGCCTAGTCCTGCATTTTTTTCCACTAGGACTTGGTGACCACGACTTATGATTTCCTTTACTCCATTTGGGTCACAAGCTACTCTATATTCATTTGCTTTTATTTCTTTTGGTATTCCTATTATCATGATTTTACCTCCGATATTTATATGACTATAATACAAAACCAATTGTTAAATACAGTACTGCAGATACTCCAGCAACTGTGAAAGCATAAGGTATCTGTGTTTTTACGTGGTCAATATGGTCAGATCCCGCACCCAGTGATGATAAAATTGTTGTATCTGACAATGGTGAGCAGTGATCTCCAAAACATCCTCCACCCATTACTGCTGCTATGGTTGCATATACTAAACTTGTAATTTGTCCACCTGTTAGATCAAATGCTAGTGGTATAACTATCGGTGTTAATATTGCATATGTTCCCCAACTTGTTCCTGTAAAGAATGAAATAAATGCTCCTATAAGGAATGTGAATACTAGTAATAATGCTGGTGTCATCCATGAGCTGGCTATGGATATTACATAGTTTGCTGTTCCCAATTCCTTACTTATAGCATTAAGTGAATAAGCTAGTGCCAGAATAAGAACTGCAGATACTATGCCTTTTATCCCTTGTACTGCTGTTTCCATTAACTCTACTACAGTTCCCATCTTTTGTATTATCATCATTACAAATTGAAAAGCTACAGCCAATACGAAGCCTTCAAGTGTTTTTGCACTACCTGTAAAGACATAAGTTCCTAATGTAACTGAAATAATGATTATAGCTGGTGCAAAAAAGTTTAAGAAAAGATTTGGTTTTATTCCCTCATTAGGTTTGATCTCAGAAAGTTCTTTCCCTAGCAATGGTTTTGCTTCATCACTCATGACCTTACCTGTTTCTCTTGCTCTATCTTCTGCCTTTTTCATTGGCCCAAAGTCTGGGATTATACCTACTGCTATTAAACCAACCATAACTAGTGATAGTAATCCATAAAAATTATAAGGAACCATTTTAACTATTGCATTCATTGCAATATTATTATCTGTGAAAGCTCCAATCCCAACTAATAGCCCTGCTACGTATACTCCCCAAGATGAGAAAGGAATTATTGTACATACTGGTGCAGATGTAGAGTCGCATATATACGCTAGTTTTTCTCTTGATACTCTAGCTTTATCTGTTATATCTCTCATTACTGTACCTACATATAAAGGACTAAAGTAGTCGCTAAAGAAAATAAATATACCTAGTAACCATGCTATTACTTGAGCACCTTTTGCCTTTACATTTATCTTTTCAATAGATTTTGAAAATGAATCTATTGCACCAGATTTTTGGAAGAATGCTATCATAATCCCTACAAAAACCTCTATACTTAGTACCCATATAAAATCTGCATTTCCTAAGGCAGACTGTGCTAATCCCGTAAATCCGAATAATATGTTTTGACCTGTAACTAATATTCCAACTAATACACCCATTAATAGTGAGAAAACTGCTTCTCTTGTAATAAAGGCAAGAATTACTGCTACAAGAGCAGGTAGTAATGATAAAATTCCAAAGTTTGTAACTGGATCCATTATATTTCCCCCTTAATCATTAATAAAAAGTTTTTAAATAATTTCTAGTAGATCAGATAAATTATACTTATCTAGACCTAATGTTTCCATTGTTCTTTTCTTTTCTCCTCTATAGTCCCTGTCCATGATGACTGATGTAAGTTTGATAACGGAGTCCATAATTGGCGTTGGTACTCCAATTTGCTTGCCTAATTCTGCCATAAATATTAGACCATAACCTACATCTTCATTGAAATATCTGTTATCTAAACTAGTTTGTGCGGCTATTCCTTTAAAACCAATAGCTTCTGAATATCCCTTATCATAGGTTGGTTCTTGCATGTAGCCTTGTTCCATTCCTAATACTGGGTCATCAATGACTTTAAAACCTAGTTTTTCTCCTATTGCTATTCTCTCCTTATCAACCCCTTTTATTAATCTTCCTACGCCTTGAGTTACTCCATCTTCATAGAAGTAAAAATCTCCCTTTGTTCTCTCTATTAATGCAACATTTAATAGAGTCACTGATGGATGTATAACTGGATTACCATTTTGTAATGTTGTTTGCAATATATTATTTGCTGGTATTAAAGCTGGATAAATACTCTTTAATAATTCATAAACCTTATTTGTATTTTTACTTGGCAAAGCAGCGATATATAGTCCGCCTTTTAATTTTAAAAATACATTAATCTCACCTGGTTCTATAACTCTTACTGCATATGGCAATGTACTAGTTTCTGCGATTAAGTAATCTTCATTATCTAAGGATAATCCTAATCCGTTTTTAAATACTATGCTACCTCCACAGGAGCTTGGACATACTATGATTACTTGGCCTTTTTCTAAATAAGGTTTCACTGCCTTTGCAAATGGTTCTGTACTATATGCTGGTCCTACCACAAAAATTAATTCTGCTCCTTTTACTGCTTTACCTAAATCATGTCCTGCATACTTTATTTTTGCAAATCCTTCTAACATTCCGGAGCTGGTGATTCCACCTTTTTCATTGATAGCTTCTATATTTGTTGGAAACTCCTTAAAGTCAAATATGGATACTTCATGGCCTTCATATGCCCACTCAAACGCTACTGCACATCCTCCATTACCTGAACCTAAAACCGCTATCTTCATTATAATAACCTCCTTAAAATTTTTCTTGTAAGGAACTTAATGCATTTTGTACTACCTTAGTTCTAATTTCTCTTTCCTTCTCTGGTGTTTCATGTGGATGCCCTACTGGATATGGTATGGCTACTGCTGGGATTATCCTTATAGCTCCTACTGTTTTTGAAATAGGTGTCACTGTACATATATGTGCTGCTGGGATTCCTACATTTTCTATTTCTTTTACTATTGTTGCACCGCAACGTGTACAGGTACCTCAGGTGGATGTCATTATAACTCCGTCTATTCCTGCATCTAACAATTCTTGTGCTATTTCTTTCCCCATTCTTGTGCCATCAGCTACTGAGGTGGAATTCCCTGTTGTTATAAAATAATATTCATATAAGCTGCCTATCTCATTTTCTTTCTCTAATTCTCTTAATAAATCCAGTGGCAATAATATATTTGGATTGTGATTTGCATATACTGGATCAAATCCTGCATGTACTGATTCAAACTCACCTTCTTCAAATCTATCTATATTTCCTATTTGATATTTCTTATAGAACTTTGCTGTAGCTGCTGGTAAGTGGTCAGGATTTTTCATTGGTACTAATCCACTCGTTGTAAGTAATGCAATCTTTGCTTTCTTTATATCTGCTATAGGCTCTGCTGGTATTACTGTATTATAAGATGGTATCGGAATTTCTGACTTAAATTCTTCACCCTTTAGTTTCTTTACCAACATGTCTAGTGCTCTTTCTGCTCCTGTTTTATCTTTGAATATATTTATCCTGATTCCCTTTGGGATATATCCTTCTTCATCTGGGAATCCTATGATTTCTTTATTTAATAATTTGTTTGCCAATTTGACCATTTTAGGAACTGCTTTTCTAATACCTGCTGCTGAATTTCCTGTTTCGATCATATATGTTTTACTCTTGTATATTTCCACTGCAGGATTTTCAATATACATTCCTGTTACAGTCTCTATTCCGTACTTTTCATTGGCAAAGCTACATATATCTCCACAAGCGATACCAAATCTACCAGCGTTAAATGCTGGCCCTGCTATGATTAGATCAGGTTTTATTGCTTCTATTTGTTCTGAGATAAACTTTCTTGTCACTTCCATATTTTCTGCATAATAATTGTCTCCACATATTATTGTGGCTACTATTTCACCTTCTAGCCCCTTAAATGAATTTGCTGAACCTACTGCTCCTGTACTTATGCGAGGTGGGACACTTGCCTTATCCTCCCCACCTATTTGTCCGAAAAACTGGTTAGTGTAGAATAATATTTTCTTCATATCTTTACCTCCTAAATTGTCACGGCAGACAAATAGCTATAGCCTTGTAAATTGTGGCTGCCTAATATCCCATGTATTTCTATGATCAAGGACCCGTCTTCTTGTCTCGAACCTACGAATCCACCTGTTATATGCTCTAAAGCATCCAAATCTCCTAGTACCTTATCCATTGGAGGTATTAAAAGTGTTGCATTACTATTTCCTGTGGAAATCATTGCATTAGCCTCTGCCGTTCCATCTGGTAAAGATTCTGATTTCCCATCTACTCCTGCATCCTCATTACTTATTAGAACTGTTTTTATCCCTTTGTTTTCAAGCCTTTTACATATCATCATCAAGTCTGTAGTTGGGTTCCCAAAACCTTCTTGGGATTGGATAACTCCATCAGCTCCCAGCATCTCCACTGTTCTAGAGGTAATTATTGCATTTCTGTATTTATCCGCTAGATATGTGGTCATTGGACTTAGTACTACTCCTATAAAATTGATTTCTTTCCCATGTCTTTTAAAACATTCTTTAATTATCGCATTATTTTGGTGATGGTAAGTAGTAGTTTTAGATCCTGCCGATACACAGTTACCACTGACTAATGCACCATCAAATATTTCTAATGGATTCACTAAAGTAGGAACTATTGTTTTAACATCTTTGCCGTAAAAATATGTGTCATGGAGTAGACCCTGACCCACACATTGATATACATATGCTACCTTTGGTAACTCTGGATACTCAGATGTTTTAACTCCTAGATTATCCCAAGTAAGGATCTCTTCTTCATCAAAGTCACTTCCTACTACCTTTTTAGCAATGTAATGAGCTACTTTTACTCCAGCAATCCTTACTGCTTCTTCATGTTCGTGAGGAGTAACACCAGGTTTCTTCTTTATATTTAGAACTAAATTATTCAACTTAGAAAATGGTGTATATTCTGTTAGGGGACCCTTCATGTCTATTATTCCTTCTTGGAAACCTACTATTGGTCCTGTAGTAATTACTGCACAATCTTTCAGTGCATAGGTGATACCTCTACCAATATCTTCAATTTCTCCATCTACGCCAGGGAATGCATCCCCATTTAATTTTGCTCTAGGTTCTATTACATCTTTTACAGGTATTATTCTTATTGACTCACCTGGCCTTGCTATGTCGATATCTATTTCCAATATCCTTTCATCCGATAGTAGTAGTTCTCGTATTTCCTCTGGGGCTATACTTAGGACTCCATTATCTACTTTGATGTCTGAACCAAAAATAATATCTTTGACTTTTATTTTTCTTAGAATTAGTTCCACTACTTAACCTCCTTATTTTGGTTTATTATACTAACACTTTATAATGCAAGACCTATGCCAACAATATATGGTCTATTTCACTATATCTTTGTGGATTAACTAGAAAAACTGACAGAAATCTGTCAGTTTGTAAGAAAATCTTTCTATTTAGTTTGACTTTTATGAAAATTCAATATTATACTTACTAAGTTTATAGTGTAATCTTTGTCTAGTAATTTGTAATATTGATGATGCTTTGGAAATATTACCACCTGTTTTTTCTAGAGCTTTTGTTATCATTTGCTTTTCCACCATTTCAAGCATATCATCTAAAGATGAGTGGCAATCCAGGTCATAATTATCTTCATTTTGATTTTTAATCTTATTTTCTTTGCTAATCTTATCACTTAAATATACTGGCAAATGTATTAATTTTATTTCTTCATTACTGACAAAATTAATGGAAGATTCTATTACATGTTGTAGTTCCCGCACATTGCCTGGCCAATTATATTCCATAAATAATTCCTTTACTTCATCTGATACTCCAATTACATCCTTATCCAATCTAAGATTGTATAATTTTATAAAATGATCTACATAAATCATTATATCTTCTTTTCTTTCCCTTAAAGGTAGAAGTTTTAGACTAACCACTGATAATCTATAGAATAAGTCCTCTCTTATTTGACCTAGTTCCATAGCTTTAAGTGGCTCTATGTTCATGGCTGCAATTATTCTGACATCTACTTCCTTTTCATTATTATCTCCCACTCTTCGTACTCGACCATCTTGTAGTACCCTTAATAGTTTCGCTTGAAGGTTTAATGGCATTGAGTTTATTTCATCTAAAAACAATGTCCCACCATGAGCTTCTTCAAATAAGCCAGGTTTATCTACTGCTCCAGTAAATGCCCCTTTGACTGAACCAAATAAGATGGACTCAAAAAGATTCTCAGGAAGTGCAGCACAGTTTTGTACTACAAAGGGTTTGTTTCTCCTGTTGCTGTGATTGTGAATGGATTGTACATATAGTTCTTTTCCTGTACCTGTTTCTCCATAGACTATTACTGAGGATGTATTGTTTGATATTATCTTTGCTCTTTCTATATTATGTATCATTTCTTTGTTGGATGTTATTATATCCTCAAAGTTAAATTTTGCTCTTTGCAAGTTTTTGTGGCTAGTTATACTTATTGGCCCCGTATAAATTCTTTTATTTACTTGCTCTTTAATTTTGGTTATATCCTTTGACAATTCAACAGCCCCAAGGATTTTTCCACTCCTGATAATTGGTATTGTCAGATTTTGAGTATTTATGACCCTTCCTTTATAATCACTAAATACTTGCTCCTTTATATATATAGGTTTACCATCATTTATACAGTTAATCATAGTGCTTTCATCTGGGTTTATATTTGGATATACTTCTAAGAAGTTTCTATTTATGATACTTTCAAAGTCACCTTCACAAAAACTATTATCAAATCTAGGATTATATCTTACAGAATATACAATCCTACCATGTCTATCTATTATCATTATGGCATCTACATAGTCCATCTCATTTAGATAATTAGTATCTTTCATCTTATCCCTCCGTCTATTACTTATATCTATATTATATTACATAGTATAAGTATTATCAATGGGTGGACGAGGGTTATTCCTTATACCCTCAATACTTTACACACCAAAACATATAATCCCACCCCTATCACAGATGTAAATCCTACTGTGATTATATTGTGTGAAAATATATTTTCCAGAGATGTAGAGGCTGTGCCGTAGGTGTGAATTATGCCTGTAGTCATTATTGGTGATGCTACTAAGAGTTTGACGACTGTTTCTTTCATAGCTTTTTCCTGTGAAAATCGAATCTTGCTTCTATCTCAGATTGTATATTCCAAGCAATACGGCAAATATAACTGAAATACTAGTACCTAAAGCAAGACCTGCAGCTCCCATAGTTGGTGCTAGTAATAAGTCTACAACTATATTTAATATAAGAGATAATATACTAATTACAACTGGTCTCCTCATATCTCTGATAGAATAATATGCTCTTGTAATCAATGGTAATATTGCCATGGCTGGCAAGCCTAAGGCATAATATCCTAATACTTTTGCTGTTAAGAAAGATGCTTCAGCATCAAAGGCTCCTCTTTCAAAGAATATCTTAACTATTGGATCTGGAATTAAAATCAAGAGAATAGATATAGGTAATGTTAAAGTCAATATAGTCTTTATATAATACTTTACTCCATTCTTTAGTTTTTCCTCTTCACCCTTATTATAGCTTTCAGACATAATAGGAAAGAGAACTGTGACTATGGCTGATATAAACAATCCTAAAAACAAACTAATTATATCATTTGCATAGCTTAGTTCTGCAATACTACCTGATGGAAGCGTAGATGCTATTGCAGTATCCACAGCATTATTCACTTCATTGATACTAATTCCTGCTAAAATAGGTAATAGGACCTTAATTACCTTGGGAAGATAGTTATCTCTTAAGTTTAATTTCCACTCATATTTGTACCCTATCTTTTTCATAGCCTTAAAGATTATATATATTTGAGAAATAATTGCAAAACTTCCTACTACCATAAGCCCTCTTATTCCAAAATCTCCTATGAACAATAAAAGGTATATAATATACACTAATACACTAGATACTCCTCCTTTTGCACCAGCTCTGAAGGCATGTTCCGCTTGTAAAAAACCTGCGCCTATGGCCCTTATCCAGGTTAGAGCTACCATTGGCAGACCTAATTTGAACAATAAAACACTATCTCTTAGTTCTAACCCTTTAAACCCAGGTCCAAATAATTTAACTATAAGGGGTGCAGCAACAAAACCTATAACAATAACTCCCAGAGATACTATTATAGTAATATTTAACAAGTTATTTGTGTAATTCATTCTTCTATCTGTTCCATGCTTATGTTGTATCTCCTGTAATATTGGTATCAAAGATACAACGATTCCATCACCTATTATCTTTGTCAAAAGCATTATAGCTCCAAAAGCTAAAAGATATGAATCCATTTTATCATTTGCACCTATCTTGGAAGCAGTAAGCATATCTTTAACAATTGTTAAAATCCTAGCTCCTATTGCAAAATAAATAATATATAAAACCTTACTATTAATACTCTTTTTTTGCGTCATACTTCTGTCTCCTTCAAGGAATTTTTGCACTAGAAGATTATAGCATAATTTTATTTAGCTAACAATAAGTTTGGATTTTGGTGCCTGGCACCAAAATCCAAACTTATTGTTAATAGTTGTAACCTCTATAAAAGGCATTTATATTTTCTTCTATTGCCTTTGGTGGTACATTATTCTTTAATACTTCTTCCCATGTTTCTGTTTTGATATCTAAGTATTTCGCTAGAAGTCCTATGAGTATTGTATTGGCAGCTTTTATATTCCCTGCTGCTTTTGCTTCTTCCATTGCATCTATTTCTATTATCTTAAACTTTTCCTTTAGCTTTCCTATTTCTTCCTCTGGATATTCTTCTTTTTCTAATAATGCTGGAGTTGGATATACTTTTTTCTTGTTCATAATAATTGTGGAATCTTCTTTCATTAAATAACTCCATCTTAAAGCTTCTAGTGGTTCCATTCCTAATAATATATCTCCCATACCATTAGGTATATTAGGTGAATATATTTTTTCTCCCATTCTGATTGTTCCCCAAACTGTGCCTCCCCTTTGGGATAATCCTACTACATCATTGGTTTTTACATCTAATCCTTCCTTAAATCCTGCCTGTGCTATTATGCCTGTAGCTAATACTAGACCTTGACCACCGACTCCTGCAACAATAATATTCTTCATCTCTTTCCCCCCTATTCTGACCTTTTAATAGCATTAACCGGACATACTTGAGCACAAACACTACATCCCACACAGCTATCAGGATCTATGGATGATTTCAGTTTCTCTATTCCATCATATTTAATCATTCTGATTGGAGGACAATTAGTTTTTACACAGGATCTACAGGATATACAGATATTAGGATCCACATAGAAATGTTTTTCCTTAATCTTATATTTCAAAGCACATGGTCTTGTGGCTATTATTATGGATATACCCTTTCTCTTAGTTCCATTATTTATAGCATCTTTTATATCCTTGTAGATAAATTGATCTACTTCCACTACATCCTCATGGCCCATAGTATTTAATATGGATTTAATTGATATATGCATATCTTCACTTTCATTATAATTTCCTGAACTACCGTTATGCTGTCCACCAGTCATGGCTGTAGTTCTGTTGTCTAAAATAATAAAAGTCATATTATCATCTTCTTCTCTTTGATGAAGTAGATTTGCAAACCCTGTCATACCAGAATGAAAGAAGGTACCGTCTCCTATGACTGAAACTATTGGTTCATCATCCCCATTTCTTCTCATGGCTTTGTTCATTCCCTTTGTAATACCCACTGTAGCTCCCATACTTATCATAGTATGAGCTGCTTCAAATGCAGGCAATACTGCCATGGAATAGCAACCTATATCCCCCATTACCTTTACCTTCATCTTTTTAAGGATATCAAAAATAGGTCTATGAGGGCATCCGGAGCAGAACATTGGCGGTCTTGATATGATTTTTGGTTTGTTAATATCTTTTACTTCCCCTGATATAACGCCTGCTTCAATTAATCCTCTCTCTATATCTTCTATCTGAAGTTCCCCTGTAAATGAAAAATATTTTTTCCCTTCACAGTCTATTCCTTTTAATCTTAGTTCATTTTCTACAAATGGCATCATCTCTTCAATAATGATTATTCGTTTATATTTTTTTGCTAATTCTTCTACTTTTTTAATAGATATTGGATACACCATACCTAGCTTGTATATGGATATTGGTAGTTCTAATTCCTTTAAATTATAATATACTAATCCTGAGGTGATTATTAATGTTTCTGAGCCTTCAACCTCTTCTAGGACATTGATAGATGAATTATATGCATAGTCTTCTAATCTTTCTAGCCTATCCTTCATAAAATATTGAGCCTTAAAGGTATTCGGTGGAAGCATGGTATATTTTTCTTGATCCTTAGTAAATCCTGATGGTACTTTATCTATCCTAGGTCCTAATTCCACAATCCCCCTACCATGACAGACTCTAGATGTAATATCTAGCATAATTGGTATCTGATATTCTTCAGATATCATAAGCCCTTCCTTTATGTAGTCCTTTGATTCTTGTGAACTTCCAGGATATAGGATTGCCATATTTGCAAATTTACCAAATATCCTGTTGTCCTGCTCGTTTTGTGAAGATGCCATCCCTGGGTCATCACCTGAGACTAGAATAAATCCACCATTTATAGGGGTTTGAGTAAAGGTCATTAGTGGATCCGCTGCTACATTTACACCTACATGCTTCATAGACACCATAGATCTTGCTCCATAAAAAGATGAACCTATCGCAACCTCTAATGCTACTTTTTCATTGGTGGAGAATTCTGCATATACTTCCTTATATTGTTTTACATTTTCCATTATCTCCACTGTTGGAGAACCTGGATAAGATGAAGCTAATCTCCCACCACCTTCATAGAATCCTCGAGCTATTGCTTCATTACCAGTTAAAACTTGTTTTTCTTTCATTATAGCTACCTCCTTTAAAGTCACATCTCTTATCTAGATTTCTAGGGATGTTTCCAATATAATTTTACCCTCATAAAGGGGGTCTAAAACAATTGTATGAATGCTGCTTAAGGTTTATAACTTAGTAAATAGCTAATACATTATCATGGCAAAATATTCTTATTGATTAAACATGTACCAAGTGGTAGAATATTATAAATAGTTTAACTATTCTATTTTTGAAAAAAAGGGGGCATTTTTATGAGTAAAAAGTATTTAGTATTGGTTGGTTTGTTACTTCTTACGGCAATTATTTTTACAGGTTGTTCTGGTGGATCTTCTGGAGAGCAAATTTTAAGAACTAACAATGCCAGTGAACCAGGCTCACTAGACCCAGCGTTAGCACAAGGAACTCACGAATCTTGGGTACTAGACCATACCTTCGAAGGTCTGATGAAGGTTGATCCTAATCTTCAAGTTGTTCCAGCTATGGCAAAAGAATATAAAGTTACTCCTGATAATATGACTTATACCTTTACACTTCGAGATGACATTAAATGGTCAAATGGAGACCCTGTTACAGCAGGAGATTTTGAATTTGCATGGAAAAGAGTATTAGATCCTGAATTAGCTGCAGATTATGCTTATCAAGCATATTATATTAAAGGTGGAGAAGCTTATAATACTGGTGAAGGAAGCAAAGACGATGTAGCTGTTAAAGCTATAGACGATAAAACTCTTGAAGTAACTCTAGCAGCACCTACACCATATTTCTTAGAATTAACTGCATTCTATGCTTTATACCCAGTTAACCAAGCTGTAGTTGAAGCTAATCCTGATTGGGCAAAAAATGCTGAAACTCACGTATCCAATGGACCATTTACTTTAACTGAATGGGAACATAACGCAAGCATCAAAATTAGAAAAAACGAAAACTATTATGATAAGAAAAGCGTAAAACTTACTGGTATTGATTTCGATATAATCGATGACGAAAACACTGCATGGCAAAAATATGAAGGTGGAGATTACGATTTCCTATCCCCATTACCACAAGCAGTAGTAGCTCAAATGAAGGAAGAAAAGAATCCCGAACTAGTAATTGGTGCAGAAGTTGGTACTTATTACTACAATTTAAATACTAAAATTAAACCTTTTAACAATGTTAAAGTTAGAAAAGGCTTATCCATGACACTTGATAGAGAAACAATAGTTACTAAAATCGCTCAAGGTGGACAAATCGCAGCTGAAGGTGTAGTGCCACTAGGCATGAAAGATGAAAAAGGTAAAGAATACCGTGATGCAGTTGGTCAACTTATTGAGTACAATGTAGCAGAAGGAAAGAAATTATTTGCAGAAGGCTTAGCTGAAGAAGGTATGACAGTGGCAGATTTCAACAAATTTGTTCTAATATACAACACTTCAGAAGCACACAAAAAAATTGCTCAGGCAGCACAAGAAATGTGGAGAGTTAACCTAGGTGTTGAGGTTGGACTTGAAAATATGGATTTCCAAGTTAAGTTAGATAGAGAAAAAGCAGGAGACTTTAATATCTCTCGTGCTGGATGGATTGGAGACTATATGGATCCTATTACTTTCATAGAATTATGGGAATCTAGCTCACCTTTCAATGATGCGAAATATAATAATCCTGAATATGATAAGATGGTAAAAATAGCTAAGACTAGTGGAGATAAAGCTGAACGTTTCGAAGCTATGAGAGCAGCTGAGAAAATGATTATGGAAGATATGCCAGTAGTTCCAGTTTATTTCTATACTCAACCATATGCACAAAAATCATATGTAAAAGGAGTATATAAACCACTTGTAAACTATCCAAAATTAACTTATGCAGAATTAAATAAATAAAACATTGTAGGGGTGGGGTTTTTAGCCCACCTCTTTCTTTTCAATTAACAGCAAAGGAGGGTTCGTATGAAAAAATATCTTTTGAGAAGAATTATTATGTCAATCATTACCCTTTGGGCCATAGTTACAATAACTTTTGTATTAATGCATGCTGTACCTGGGAATCCTTTTGCCAAAGAAGGCAAAATGCCTCCAGTTGTTTATGAAAACCTTCAAAAAAAATATGGCCTCGATAGGCCTTTAATCGAACAATATGGAATTTATTTAAAAAATTTATTAAAAGGTGACTTTGGAGATTCAATGAAATCTAGAGTTGAGACCGTAAACGATATGATTGGTCGTGGTTTCCCCGTATCAGCTTACTTAGGTGCTCAATCCTTGCTCATTGCCTTAATAATTGGTCCAGCATTAGGTGCCTTCGCTGCCCTATATCAAAATAAGTTTCCAGATTATTTTTCTATGATCATTGCAATTATAGGTATTTCTGTTCCTGGATTTATAATGGGTACTGTCTTAATTCAGTTTGTCGCTAAAAATGTTTCTTGGCTCCCGATAGGTGGTTGGGGTGAATTTAGACACACTCTACTCCCTGCATTTGCACTATCCTTGATGCCATTGGCTTATACTGCCAGACTTATGCGTTCCAGTATGTTGGAAATTTTGGGACAAGATTATATCAAGACGGCTAAATCTAAGGGTTTAGAGAAATCCGTTGTAATATTAAAACATGCCGTAAGAAATGCTATTTTACCTATAGTATCTGTACTTGGTACTTTGATATCCAACACATTAGTAGGTAGTTTCGTAATAGAAAAAATATTTGGTATTCCAGGACTAGGTATGTTCTTTGTTAAATCCATTGTAAGTCGTGATTATACACTTATTATGGGAACCACTATTTTCTATTCAATTATTCTAATTTTTATGTTGCTATTAGTGGATATTGCTTATACCTTTATAGATCCACGTATTAGATTGACAAAGGAGGGACGTTAATTGGATAATTTGACTCGTGATTTATTTGAAAAGGCATCAAGGGAAGACAGAGACGGAGAAAAAATTAGGCGTCCCAGTATTAAATATTGGCCAGATGTATGGAGAAGATTAAAGCAAAATAAACTTGCTATGATAGGACTTGCAATAATAGCATTGATGGTTTTCATGTCCATAGTTGGTACAAAAATCAATGGTTTTACCTACTATGAACAGGATTATGACTTAATTAATAAACATCCTAATAGTGTTCACTGGTTTGGTACAGATGAACTAGGCCGTGACCTTTTTACAAGGGTTTGGCTAGGAGCTAGATACTCTTTGATTATAGGTATCTTAGCCACAGTAATAGACTTTACCATCGGTGTTTTATATGGTGGTATAGCTGGAATGGCAGGGAGAAATGTGGATTCAATTATGATGCGTATTGCTGAAATTATATATGCAATCCCCTATTTACTCGTGGTAATTCTACTTTCTGTAGTATTTTCTGCTGGTGGTTCCGGTACTAGTATGCTGGTTCTAATCTTGGCCATGAGCCTTACTTCTTGGGTACCAATGTCTATATTAGTAAGGGGTCAAGTATTGCAACTAAAAGAATCTGAGTACTCTTTAGCTTCAGAATCCTTAGGAGCATCAAAGGGTTGGATATTGAAAAAGCATATAATCCCAAATACCCTTGGACCTATTTTAGTTAATGTAACTTTGTCTATTCCTAGAGCAATATTTGCAGAAGCTACACTAAGTTTCTTAGGACTTGGACTGCAAGCACCACTATCTAGCCTAGGTACTTTGGCTAATGACGGATTGGCAGGCATGGCTGTAGGTAATGCTTATCAAATCATTATACCAGCAATATTTATTTCTTTGATAATGTTTGCTTTCAATGTACTAGGTGATGGTCTTCGTGACGCATTAGACCCAAGATTACGTAAATAGAAAGAGGTGGAAAAAATGGAAAAAGTATTAGACGTTAAAAATTTGGCTGTATCCTTTAAGACTTTCTTTGGTGAAGTTGAGGCTGTTCGAGATATTAGTTTTAGTGTAGGTAGATCTGAGACAGTAGCCATAGTTGGTGAGTCTGGATGTGGTAAATCAGTTACTGCCAATTCAATCATGCAGCTACTTCCTATGCCACCGGCTTTCTTCAAGGGTGGAGAAATATTATTTAAAGGTGATAATCTATTAAAGAAAACAGATAAAGAGATGGAAGCATTTCGTGGTAATCAAATTTCCATGGTATTCCAAGACCCTATGACCTCTTTAAATCCAACTATGAAAATTGGAAAACAGATTGTAGAAGGCCTTGTAAAGCATCAAAAACTATCCAAGGAAGATGCAGAAAAAAAAGCCATAGATATGTTGAACCTAGTAGCAGTTCCTCAGCCTGAAAAAAGAGTTAACCAATATCCCCATGAGTTTTCAGGTGGTATGAGACAAAGGGTAATGATAGCCCTTGCTATGGTGTCTACTCCTCAACTACTAATTGCTGATGAGCCTACTACTGCCCTTGATGTTACTGTACAGGCACAAATCCTTGAGCTAATGAAAGAAATACAGACAAAGCTAGATATGTCAATTATTATCATCACCCATGATTTAGGTATCGTGGCAGATATGAGTGACAAAGTCCTTGTAATGTATGCAGGACAAATTATAGAAGAAGGATTGACAGAAGAAATATTTGCTAATACTAAACACCCTTATACTAGAAAATTATTGGCTTCTGTACCTCGTTTGGATATGTCAAGGGATGAACCTCTACATTCCATAGAAGGTAGCCCGCCTGATTTATATATACCTCCTAAGGGTTGTTCATTCTATGATAGATGTGACCATGCAATGAAGATTTGTAAGGAACATATGCCTGACTTTGATAGTCATAGTAATACGCATAGAAGTAGATGCTGGCTAAATCACCCTATGGCTTCTGAAGGGAGGAATTCATAATGGTAGAACCTTTAATATCAGCAAGAAATATTAAGAAGCATTTTGATGTAGGCGAAGGAATGCTAAAGGCTGTAGATGGTATTAGCTTTGACATATATCCTGGGGAAACCTTTGGTCTAGTTGGAGAATCTGGATGTGGTAAATCCACTGCTGGAAGAACCTTAATTAGACTTTATGACCCTACTGATGGAGAGTTATTCTTCAATGGTCAAAATATATATGAGTTATCAAGGCGTGATATGCAAGAAGTTAGACGAAATTTCCAAATGATATTCCAGGACCCTTATGCTTCTCTAAATCCTAGGATGACTGTGGAAGAAATAGTTGCTGAACCCTTAGATATCCACAAAATTTACAAAAATTCTAGTGAAAGACGAGCTAGAGTCGTAGAATTATTGGAATTAGTTGGATTAAATGAAGAACACGCCATGCGTTTCCCCCATGAGTTTTCAGGTGGACAAAGACAAAGAATTGGTATTGCAAGGGCTTTAGCTCTAAGTCCAAAGTTTATAGTGTGTGATGAGCCAATATCAGCCCTAGATGTGTCCATTCAAGCTCAAGTAGTTAATCTACTAAAGGATTTACAGGAAAAACTAGGCTTAACTTATTTGTTTATAGCCCATGATTTATCCATGGTAAGATATATTTCTGATAGAGTTG
Source organism: Tissierella sp. (assembly GCF_031460495.1). Classification (NCBI taxonomy): domain Bacteria; kingdom Bacillati; phylum Bacillota; class Tissierellia; order Tissierellales; family Tissierellaceae; genus Tissierella; species Tissierella sp. The sequence continues at coordinate 573,846 of NZ_JAVKTS010000003.1, forward strand.
GTGTAATGTATTTAGGTCATATGATGGAGTTAGCTAAATCAGAAGAGCTCTACGAAAACCCTATGCATCCTTATACAAGGGCACTATTATCAGCTATACCAATACCAGATCCAAATATACAAAGATCTAGAAAGAGAATAATGCTAGAGGGAGATGTACCAAGCCCTATTAATCCAAAGGAATGTTGCAGATTTGTTGATAGATGCGCCTACGCCAAAGATATATGTAGGCAAGAAACACCTACTTTCGAAGAATTAAAACCAGGCCATTTCGTAGCCTGCCATAGAGCAAAAGAAATATAAATCAAATAAGTTTAGAAATCGGTGCCAGGCACCGATTTCTAAACTTATTTTTATCTCCTGAATATTATCCTAAGTTCCTTCACTTTGAACAATATACATAATCCAAAGTATGCTACTACCCCTACTGCTACTGATACAAATAATGTTATTACCTGTACAATCTTAGTAGCTGGTAGCAGTGGTCCTATTTTATAATACATTAGAAAAACTATTATCCCCATTACAAGTGCAGCTGCAAGAGTTTTCATAAAGCAAATTAGGTATTTTGTCAATCCTATTGCTCCTACCTTTTTTCTTAGACTTAGGAATAGCATTATTGTAGTTGCCGTGGCAGATATACTGGTTGCCAATGCCAATCCACTATGAGCCATATATTCCACTAATATTAGGTTTAGAATAAGATTTAAAACTACTGCAATAACTCCATTTATCATTGGTGTTAATGTGTCCTGGAAAGAATAATAAACCTTATTGAGCATTAATCTCAATGATGAACCTACAAGTCCTAATGAATAAAATATCAATGCCTGGCTGGTCATATAAGTAGCTATAGAATCAAATGCTCCCCTCTCAAAGAACAAATATACCAATGGTTCAGCTAATAATACTAGACCCACTGTAGCTGGAACTGTGATTATAAGTATAATATTGATACCTTGTCCTAATATTTCCTTCACTTTCCCAATATCTTCCTGAGAAAAAGCCTGGGATAACATAGGAAATATTACTGTAGTTATTGCCATTACAAATACAGCAATAACCATCTCATTGATTCTGGAAGCATAGGTTAGGGCTGAAATACTTCCTCCTACTAAATCTGATGCAATGGTTTTATCTATGATTACATTTATTTGTTGTACTAAGGATCCTAAGAGTACTGGCAATACCAAGCTCATTGCTTTCCTCAAATATTTATCATTCAAATTAAGACCAGGCCTATATCTATATCCCATATGATTTACCGCAGGCAATAATATTAAAAATTGCATGGATGCTGCGATTACAGTGACTACCATTAATGTAAATACACTGGCTTCCTTTGCAAAGAACAACAAAAATATTATGAATACAAAATTATACGGTAAGCCTGAAATAGCAGGTGGTCCGAATATTTTACTACTATGTAATAATCCAGAAAACACATGGGTCAGACCTAAAAAAATTGCTATAGGTAGTCCTACTCTATTTAGAGAAACTGCTAGTTCAAATTGCTCTCCTTCAAATCCTTTAGCCAATATTCTAATTACCAATGGTGAAAATATATATCCTAACAAAACTATTATAGAAGTAATTACTAGTACTAGATTTGTTATATTATTCAAGTATTTTAGCTTGCCTTTATTTCCATATCTCTCACCAATCTCTGTGAAAATAGGTATAAGTGTAGTATTTAAAGCTGAACCTAATGTACCTACAATAATTACTGTGGCAGTCATGGCTACAAAATATGTATCAGTCTCCATACCTGAACCAAATTTATCAGCTATTAAAACTTCCCTTATAAAGCCTAAGGCCTTTGAAATTAAAGTAAATATAGAAATCATTGCAGCAGATTGAGCCAATCCTTGTTTTTTAGTCATTTATATGCCTCTTTTCCTATCTTTATTATCACTATCATTTTATCAAATATATTCCCAAGTGTCATCTCTTATCTAAGAAAACAGAAAGCAATCTAATTAGAATAGATTGCTTTCTATGCCGTCTACCAAAAATACATATGGTAACTGGTTTAGTTGAGTTTTGTCAATTTCTATAGTCATAGTTTTATAGGTAAGGACTTGTAGCTGCATCATACCTTCCTTAGGTGGCGTAATTTTTAGATAAATTTTATATCCATCCTTTTCTTTTAGTATCTTATCCACTCCTAATGAATATCCTGGAGTAGGAAACTCCTTAGTCAAAGTGACTAATACACTATCCTCTAACTCCTTTACTATAACAGTCTCTTGATTGTTATAACCTTGGACCACCCCTGTAATATTAAATGATATTTCTCTCATGCCATCCAATACTCCTTTCAATCTTTGTAAGATTATTATGGCTTCAGCTTGGCTAAGTTTTTTGTCTGGTGCGAAACTTGTATCCGAAACTCCATAAATAATCTCAAGATTATATAATACCCTTAATAATTCTATGCTTTCTTTATCCATTGTATTAATATCTTGAAAAGTAAGTTCCTTATTTTTATCTATTTTTATATCAATTGCTAACAATTTCCTACCTATTAGTTCTACCACTTCTTGCCTTGTTAAAGCTTCGTTTATTCCGATATTCTGCGTAGTAGTATCTAATTCATAATCCTTAGCTAAAGATGATAATGACAAAGCAAAATCCTGCTTCAACATATCTAATTTTGGGTCAAGTTTGCTAAATTTATCCTTGGCTAAATATGGAAAATAATATGCAAGAAATTCCTTTTCAATCATTCCCTTGGACCAATGATTATTCAGCTTGGTATCCATATCAGCAAAGACAACTACTGATGACGAAAGAATAAATATTACTAGCAAAAATAATACAATTTTTTTCATATAACCAGCCCCCTCTTTTAACTATATTATACCCTAATAATGTAAAAAAGTAGGTTACATTATGATTACAAAAATAAGTTTGGAAAACGGTGCCAGGCACCGTTTTCCAAACCTATTACTATTTTGCTTCCCCTAAATATGCTTCTTTTACTTTTTCATCATTTAGTAGCTGCTGTCCTGGACCTTCTAATACTAAAGATCCTGTTTCTAAAACATATCCATAGTCTGCTATTTCCAAGGACTTTTTAGCATTTTGCTCTACTAATAATATTGTATTTCCTTGTTTATGAATTTCTTTTATTATATCAAATATATCTTTAACTAATAGTGGAGCAAGACCTAAAGATGGCTCATCTAGCATTAATATCTTTGGTTTTGCCATTAATGCACGACCAACTGCAAGCATTTGTTGCTCTCCGCCAGACAATGTACCTGATTTTTGCCACAATCTTTCTTTAAGTCTTGGAAATAAATCATATACCTTATTCATGTCCTTACTTATCTCAGTCTTATCTTTTCTAGTATATGCTCCAAGAATTAAATTTTCTTCTACAGTAAGATTGGCAAAGACCCTTCTACCCTCAGGAGATAATGCTATCCCTCGCTTTACTATATCCATGGTCTTAAGGTCTGTTAAATCCTCATCGTCATATAATACCTTTCCTTCTTCCTTTTTTACTAGATTCATGATAGCTCTTAAGGTAGAAGATTTTCCAGCTCCATTAGCACCTATTAGTGTAACTATTTTATTTTCCTCTATATTAATATTTATTCCTCTTAGGGCTTTAATCCCACCATAGCTAACATGAAGATTACTAACAGTAAGCATTATTCCACCCCCAAGTATGCTTCAATAACCCTAGAATCATTTTGAATTTCTTGTGGATTACCTTCTGCAATTAAAATTCCGTGATCTAATACAAATATTTTTTCACAGATTCCCATTACCACTTCCATATGATGCTCTATTAAAAATATAGTCAGATTAAATTCCTTTTTGATATCATCAATAAATCCCATTAAATCTTGTGTTTCTTGAGGGTTCATTCCTGCTGCTGGTTCATCGAGGAGTAATAGCTTTGGATCTGTTGCCAAGGCCCTAGCTATTTCCAGACGCCTTTGCTTTCCATAAGGTAAAGAAAATGCTTTCTCAGCCCTTTCCTCGTAAAGACCTACCTTTTGTAGTAAGTATCTTGATTTTTCCATCATTTCTTTCTCTTCTTTTACATAACTTGGGAGTCTCACTATAGAGGAAAAAATTCCAGATTTCAACCTTAGATGACCTCCTATAAACACATTATCTAAAACCGATAATTCCTTGAACAATCTAATGTTTTGGAAGGTTCTACATACCCCTAAATTAGCTATCTGATCTGGTCGAAAACTTGATATTATTTGATCCTTATCTCCCTTATTAAATGATACATTCCCTTCTGTAGGCTTGTATACACCTGTAACTACATTAAATATAGTAGTTTTACCTGCTCCATTTGGCCCTATAAGACCTACAGTTTCTCCCTCTCTTATATGGGCTGAAAAATTATTTACAGCCACAACTCCGCCAAATCTCATAGTTATATTATCAATTTTTAGCATATTTTCCCCTCACTTTCGTCAGGGCATTCTTCACAAACCCATCCTTTTTAAATATTATTACCAACATAAGAATAAGTGAAAATACAACCATTCTTAGTCCTGGTAATCCTGATGTAGTGAAGAATCCAAAATTCATTGGTCCATCCAGGAATCTAAGTGCCTCCATTGATACAGTTATTATTATGGCTGATACAACAGTACCAGTAATATTTCCCATACCACCTAGTACTACTATTAATAAAATATTAAAGGTAAGGGCAAATTTAAATGATGCTGGGTCAATAGTTCCAAGGTGTACAGCTAAAAGCCCTCCTCCAATTCCTGCTAGGAAAGACCCAATAGTAAAGCTTAATACCTTATGCTTAAATAAATTTATCCCCATAGATCTAGCTGCTATTTCATCTTCACGAATGGCCTTAAAAGCCTTGCCATAAGATCCCTTCATTAGAAGGTTAATAAATACTATGGTCAATATAGCAGCTCCCCAAGCCCATAAAATATTAGGCTTAGCCTGAACATTGAATACTCCTGCTATAAAGTCATTTTTCATCTGCGGTATTCCCTTTAACCCAAGAGAACCATTGGTTATACTTTGCAAATTGATAAATACAATTCTTATAATCTCTGAAAAGCCTAAAGTTGCAATAGCTAGATAGTCATCTGTTAACTTTAATACTGGCGCCCCTATTAAAAATCCAAATATGGCTGCCATAAGTCCACCCATTAACAATGCCAAAATAAATGGCAGATTTAAGTTTAGTAAAGATGATAACATAGGCTTCATATAGAAATTCATTTCCTTCATCTCTACAGGCATAGTTAGAATTGCCACAGTATAAGCACCTATTGCCATAAAACCTGCATGGCCTAATGAGAATAATCCCGTGAAACCATTAATCAGATTCATACTAAGGCCAAGTATTATATAAATAGCACAAAGGTTTATTATCTTCACCTTATAGTTATCTAAAAATAAATTTGTGAAAATTAAAGCAATAATAACTATACCTATTAATAATAAGTTTCTAAATAATTTATTCTCTTTCATAGGCTACACCTTCTCCGCTGTTTTTTCTCCCATTAAACCAGTAGGTTTAACAAGGAGTATAATAATTAATAAAACAAAGGCAAATGCATCTCTATATCCTGTTAATTCAGGTAAAAATGCTATTAATAATATTTCACCTAGTCCAAGAATAAATCCGCCCATAACAGCCCCAGTGATATTACCTATACCACCGATTACGGCTGCTATGAAGCATTTCAGCCCTGGTAATACACCCATATGAGGCATAAGCTGGGGATATTTGATTCCCCATAAAATACCACCTACTGCTGCTAAGAAGGAACCTACAAAGAAAGTAATAGATATTATTCCGTTGATATCTATACCCATAAGACTAGCTGCTTCGTAGTCTTTGGATAAAGCTCTCATTGCCATCCCAGTTCTTGTCTTTTGAATAAAAAAGTTTAGACCTATCAAAAGAACTACTGTAACTATTGGAATTACAAAGTTGACAATACCTACTGAAACCCCTCTAACCTGGACAACCTTATTGAAGACATCAGGGATTGGAAAGGCCTTTGGCCTTCCCCCAAACACTAATATACCTAGGTTTTGTAATAAAAATGATGCACCTATGGCGGATATTAATATAGTAATCCTTGGAGATCCCCTAAGAGGCTTGTAAGCAAGTTTCTCTAGTAATAGTCCCAAAAATCCAGTAATAACTGAAGCTAGTATAAATACTATATACCATGGTATTGAAGTATAAGTAATGCCATAAAAAGTCAAATAAACACCTAGCATAAATATATCTCCGTGGGCAAAATTAATAAGTCTTAATATCCCATAAACCATAGTATATCCTATAGCAATCAGAGCATAGAGACTGCCTACTGACACACCATTGGCAATGTGTTGAAAAAATTCTTGAATGTCCATGCTCATTCCCCCATTTATTGCTTATTTTGTTGGCTCTACTGTTGTTAGATATACAAACTTTCCATTTTCCACTTTATTAATAACTGCTGATTTAACAGCATCCCCGTTTTCATCTAAAGTAATAATTCCTGTGGCACCTATAAATTCTGTAGTTGCAGCAATTTTATCTCTAATAGCAACTGGATCAGCTGTACCAGCTTTTTCTATAGCATCTATAATTACCATATAAGCATCATATCCTAAAGCTGCAAATGCATTGGCATCTGTACCATATTTAGTTTTATAATCTGCTAGGAAAGTCTTGGACATTTCTGTCACAGGAGATTCAGTTGTAAAGTGAGTACTATATACTACGCCCTCTACTGCTTCCCCACCTATATCTAGAAATTCAGGAGCTTCCCAAGTATCTCCACCTAGTATTGGAATAGTAATACCTAAATCTCTTGCTTGTTTAATTAATAGTGCTGATTCACCATAATTTCCTGGAGCAAATATTACATCTGGATTTAATCCTTTGATATTAGTAAGCTGAGCTGAGAAATCTTGATCTCCAGTATTATATGAAGCTTTTCCTACAATTGAGCTCTCTGATCCTGTCAATTTTACAAAAGCCTTTTCAAAATATTGGGAAAGTCCTACGGAGTAATCTTGTTGTACATCTTGAATTATGGCAACTTTTTTAGCATTTAAAAAATCATATGCATAGTTAGCCATAACCGTACCTTGGAATGGATCAATGAAACATACTCTAAAGTAATAATCATTGTTTAATGTAACGAGTGGATTTGTCGGTGAACAACCTACTGCTGGAACCTTGGCATCTTTTACCACATCTCCAGCTGCCATGGATAATGAACTACCATAGCTACCAATGATTGCAACAACCTTATCCTTATCAATAAGCTTAGAAGCAGCATTTGTTGCCTCTACCTTGTCGGATTTATTATCTGCTATAACTAATTCAACTTTCTTACCTAGCACTGTACCAACCTTTTCATTAGCTAGTCTAATGCCCTCCACTGTCATTTCTCCACCTGCAGCATTTGCACCTGTCATAGGCTCAAATACACCTATTCTAATAACATCACTATCTCCTCCAGATTTTTTCTGTGTAGCACAAGCTGATAATGAAGCTAAAACTAGAATTGCTGATAAAATAAGTAGAAAAGATTTTTTCCTCATCCTTTATTCCTCCTTTATTTTATTAAAGACATTAATAACATGTCTAGAATATATTTATAAACTTTATTAATACTATTTAATATTAGTAAAATTTATTCATAAAAATAAGTTTAAAAAATGGTGCCAGGCACCGTTTTTTAAACTTATTGGGAGGACTCTAGTATTTTATTTATTGCAGTATTACTTAATTTTATATTATTGGCTATTTCAGTTATTCTATATCCCTGATTTAATGCTTCAATTGCATACTCATATTTGTATTTTATTAGATATCTTTTTCTAGAGGCTTCTTTGATTAACTCATAGTCCGAAGGGGCTGGACATATTGCCTTTAATATATCATCAAGCTCAATTTCCTTTTGTGTCTTACTCTCTTCTTCTAAGGATTTCTTGAATTTTTCTGTGCCTATTACTTCATCCTGCTCAAATAAATCATTGTAAGTTTTATAGTCATCTGGTGGTCCGCTCATCATCTCTTTATATTTCGTAATGGATTCTACTCTGTCTAAGGAAAATATTTCTAGTAATTTCTCAATATTTACAAGATTGCCTATGTTCATCCTATAAAACATATCTGAACTCCATTTATACTGGCTCATTGAGGTACATATATTAGCATATACTGGATTGTTATGAATGTATTTAATTAAGTTGAAAAGATAGGATTCATTTTGAACAATGATTCCTCTATATCTACTCTCAAATGGAGAACCTGATCTTTCCTCCTTAAGATTATAATATTTAGCATATTTTGTATTAATTCTATGCATTATTTGACTAATGGGAATATTGTGCACTTTTACGACAAAATGATAATGATTGTCCATAATCACATACGATAATAAACTAAAATCAAATATCTCCTTTACCTCGCCTAAGATATTTAACAAAGCAGTTTTTTCTTCATTCTTTTGAAATATAAAACTTTTATTGTTCCCCCTGTGAATAATATGGTAAATTGCACCGTAATATTCTATCCTTGGCCTTCTTCCCATAAATATCCCTCCTCATATCTCATACATAAAGTATTCGACATAAATTGGAAATATCCTCTATTTACTCCCATCAAAATAAAAATAAGTTTAGAAATTGGTGCCAGGCACCAAAATCTAAACTTATTTGAGTTAATTTATTTATGGAATTAATATTACTTGATTAGGGAAGATTAGGTGAGGATTCTTTAAATTATTATATTCAGCTAACTTTTCCCAAGTAGTATTAAACATCTTAGCTATTTTCCAAAGAACATCATCTGTTTTTACAACATATTTCTCTTCAGCTTTAGCAACAGCTTCAAATAAATAGTCTACAGGCTCAGGTGTAATTACCTTAGCTTCTTTTATAGCTTCTACTAAAACATCTCTAATAGGAATGAATGTATCAACTATGTTTCTAGCATTTGAGAAGTCATACTTGTCTCCTCCTGTAATTAGGAAATCATTTGTAACTACAGTGTAATATGCATTCATATCTAATGGAGTACCGTCTTCTAAGCTTATCTTAGTTATTCTGTTTTCGAATTCTGCATCTTTATCAAATTCAACGATAAGTCCTGCAAATTGGCCATTTCCTATATCTGGATTATTTATACCATGATCTATAGCCTTCTTTAAATCTGCACCTGTCATTTCTAAAGTTACTAATTGGTTATCAAATGGCATTATTTCGTATAAATCTCCCATAGTTATGGTGCCCTTTTCTAAAGTTCTTCTAAGTCCGCCACCATTTTGAATAGCTACTTGAACTCCAGTCTTTTCCTTCATAACTTCTGAAGACCATCTACCTAATAATGTAACATTATTTTCTCTACTATTGTGTTCAAAAGCACCTGCTGCTTCACCAAGTAATTCTCCAAGTACTGGCTCTGCTGCTAATTTATATTCATCAAACAGCTTTTGCCCTTCTGCATCAGCCACTATATCAGCTGCTTTAGCTGCTAAATCCTCATATCTTGGCTCTATGGATACTACCTTATTATCCTTATCTAATTCAATAGATAATACTGCAAGTCCACGACCATTTTTATATCCTTGAGCTATTGGAACATCATTTACTTTACCAGCTACAGTTAGATGACTATGTCCAGAAATTATTCCATCTATACCCTCTACTGCTGTAAGTTCCACTGCGTTTCCAGTGACTTCCTTAGTATCTCTATTTTGATTAGAATCCAAGTGAGTAAGAGCTATGATTACATCTGGAGTACCTTCTTCTGCTTTACCTTCTTTCAAAAACTTAACCCATGTTTCTGCTGCTACAACTGGATCTGTAAATTCTAATTCTCCTACAAATTCTGCTTTAGTAAGAGTACTTGTATCTGGATGTGCTAAACCTATAAAAGCTATTTTTAGGTTGCCTTTTTCCACTATTTTATAAGGTTTTGCCCATTCTACTGGTTCTTTAGTCTTTGCATCTACAATATTTGTAGCTAAGAAATCAAAGCCACCATCTTTAGCCCATGTTGGTATAAATTCTACTCCCCAGTCAAACTCATGATTACCTATGGCTGAAGCTGTTACTCCCATAGCTTTCATCATTTCATTTACTGGCTTACCATGTGTAAGATTTGATATTGCAGTACCTTGATATAGGTCTCCTGCTGATACAAATATGGAATTAGGATTATTCTCTAAGATAGTCTTAGAGTAAGCAATCATCTTAGCCATACCTATATCCTTGCCTAAATCAGTTACATTACCATGAAAATCATTAAATGAATAAATGTCAACAGTTACCTTAGCTGCTTCCTCAGCATATGCTTGTGGTACTGCTCCTACCAATATTCCTATTACTAGGGCTAATGATAAAAATAGACTAACAATTCTTTTGTTTCTAAAATTCATGTATAGACCCCCCTAAATTTTTACTTAGTGTAATCATACCCATTACACTATATATATAACTTATTCTACAAATTTTCTGAAAATCCTTCTTTTTTGGAAAATAAAATAAGTTTAAAAATCGGTGCCTGGCACCGATTTTTAAACTTATTGAACTTATTTAACTAATATTACTTGATTCGGGAAGATTAGGTGAGGATTTTTTAAGTTATTATACTCTGCTAATTTCTCCCAAGTAGTATTATACATCTTAGCAATTTTCCAAAGAACATCCCCTGGCTTGACTACATATTCTTCGGCGACTGGCATATTTGCTTTTAATACTTCCTCTGGAATTAAACCTCCTTCTATCATATCAATTGCATTAATAGCCTTAACATTGACTGTTCTTCCATCTTCTGATTTAGGTATCTCAATATTGCCTGCCTTAATTTCACCAATAATATAGTCTCTTAATGGGTGATTAAAATCCGCCCCTATAACTTCCCAGTTGTTATCCACCTTAGGTTCGATAACACCCTGTTCTGCTATATAATCTGCAATGTAGGATCTTAATGATTTTGGATCTGATTCAAAATACGGTTCGCCACTAATAATGCCCATATTCATCAATCCACCATATCTATAGTTATTTATAGCTAATTTTAATGTATCTGTTTCTTTTAATAACTCTCCGTTTAATTTCAAATCTACAATTCTTTCTCCTTCTGGCTTAGACACATCTACCTTATAATCTACGCCTTGGAACATGTCATAATTATATACTCTAATCTTAGGATTAAAGCTCAAATTAATATCTCCAGGAACAAAAGTGTTATAATAAGCAGCTGACCATTCCATATAAGCTTTTAATTCAGCTCCGGTAACCTCTACTCCCACTAAAGTATTAGGATATTTGTAGATCTCAAATATACTAGCATAAGTTATATCTCCAGCTCTTAGATTAGAACCTGAAGCAAACAATGCTGCCCCTGCAACATCTGCGCCAGTTGCTTTAAGTTGAACATCGTTAATTAAATCAATTACCGCTGTGTCTTTAAGTTGAGCTTCTGGAATACCTGGAATTTCTGAGGCCGGAGCAAAATCTGCACTGGCTGTTCCTATAACATCAACCAAGAAGTCCAATGTCTTATCATGATAGCCTTTTGCATATTCTTTTAATTCTGTAGATGCCTCATATTCTTTAACTTCTATAATATCAACTTTACTATCTACAATTACCCAGGTATTATCTTTCTTAGTCAATTCAAAGTCAAATCTTACAACTTGCCTACCTTCATTTCTAGCAGCTCCAACCAAGGTGTTTCCAACCTTTTGGTTTTCAGTTACATGTCCATGTCCTGTTATTACTGCAGCTACTTCAGGGAACTTAGCAATAATTTCATCTGCTCCATCTCCACCGTATTCTGAAGTATAGCCCATATGTGTAGAAAGAATTATTAAATCTACTCCTTTTTCTTTCATTTCCTTAATGTGTTTTTCTGCTGATTCTACAGGTGTTGCAAACTCTAAATCCCCAACCTTAGGTCCATCCCATCTTGGGATATTCGGGTTAGTAAGTCCTAATATACCAACCTTAACGCCTCCCACTTCCTTAATTACATATGGTTCTACTAAATATGAACCATCTTCTTTATAATTAGCATTTGCTGCTAATATAGGAAATTTTGCTTCCTCTTTAATCTTTTTCACCATTTCTAATCCAAAGTTAAACTCATGATTTCCCAAAGTAAATGAATCATAACCCATAAAATTCATTACATCAATTACTGGATGCTTTAATTCTAAGTTAAAATTGTACAAATCATCAGATAGTATAGTCCCCTGGATAGTATCACCATTGTCTATTAAGAGTGTATTAGGGTTTTCCTCCCTTACCTTCTTAACTACAGAATAAACCTTTGCCATACCAAAATCTTCAGTTTCCTTCCCATCTTCATAAGACCAATTATAAATGTTAGCATGTAAGTCAGTAGTTCCCAAAATAGTAATCTTTACAGTTTCAGCATCAGCAAAAGTTACAGATGGGATCATAATACCCACTAGCATAAGCAATGCCAATACTAAACTATAAATTCTTTTGTTTCTTAGCAACATAACTCTACCTCCTAGAATTTATTTGGTTATATAATGTATTCGACATAGATTCTAGAAATCCTCCTTTTGGGAGAAAATAAAATAAGTTTAAAAATCGGTGCCTGGCACCGATTTTTAAACTTATTGGTTAGAATTGAACTAAAGAGACTATTTCTTCTAGTTTGTCGGATATATCTTTGTTCTTTTCGATTATTGAGTTTATCTCATTTATAGCTTCAACTATATTCATATTCTTCTCAGCTATACTTGTAGTTGCCACTGTTGATTCTTCTACTGTTATTGAAATTTCTTTCATAGATTCAGCTATGGTATTTACAGTTGCGGCAAGTTCTTCTGATGTTGCACTTAAATCAGAGATTATATTGTAAAGTGATGACCCATCGTCCCTATATTGATTTACTGCATCTACCATCATCTCATAATCCTTAGTCACATCATTTTCAAGGAAATCCATGACCTGGGATATTCTTGATGTCAACTCTTCAACAGATTTGGTAATCACTCCCGTTACATCTTGTATTTCACCTACGGTTGAATTAGAGTTTTCAGCTAGCTTTCTAATTTCATCCGCTACTACTGCAAATCCTCTACCTGATTCTCCAGCCCTTGCTGCTTCTATGGCTGCATTCAATGATAGCAAGGAAGTTTGTTCAGATATTGCCAGTATTGCATTTGATAATACATTTATCTTTTCTACTTCCCTTGATGCAACTATAGCTTTTTCTATTTCTTCTCTAGCATTTGAATATATGCCCATGGACTTATCCTTAGCTTTAATAAATTGATCACTTAATTTATCAGCTTTCACACTTATTTCACTCGATGTATTGGCACCCTCTTCTACCTTCTCAGCAAAATCAGAAATTGCCCTTTCTATCTCAGATGCAGACTCATTTACTGATATTGTTGTGGCAGATGTTTCTTCCATTCCTGCGGACAATTCTTCAGTTGTAGCTGAAGTATCCTCTGCTTGTCCTAGTAAGTAATGTATTTTTTCTGCAGTTTCTCCATGTATTTCATGATTTATACGAATGGAACTGTCCATATCTCCCATAAATACTTTCAATTTTTCTACTGTTAATTTGAAGGATTTATACATCTGCCCCATTTCATCTTTTCTGTTTAAATCTTTCTCTTCAATTTCAATAGATAATTTTAAATTTGAAATACTTTCTGCAATTTTAACTGAATCCTTGATAGGTTTAGTAATATTATTTGAAATATATAGTGAAGCTAAAATAGCTATTAAAAGTACAACTACAGCAGCAATGACTGTCAGTAATATAACTCTATTGACACTACCTAGGACACTATCAGACGTTACAGCTACTCCTACTGTCCAATTTGATTCTTCCACATTTCCAAAGAAAAAAACCCTCTCCATACCATCAAAGTCCTTTAATTCTCTATCTCTTAGTTTCAAATTGTCCTTTCCCATAAGGCTTGATATTTTACCTTCCAAAATTTCATCTTCCTTTATAAAACTACCATCCTTATTAGGCTTAAATTCATCATTTAGATGGGTGAGTATATTCCCGTTGTCATCGATTAAAAAAGCATAAGAGCCTTCACCATAATCTGAAGTAGCTACTAAATCAACTAAATAACTGATAGATATATCAGTTCCTATTACACCCTTCATCCCACTATTAGTCTTGAATTGTTTTGAAACAGTAATGACTATATCATTTGATACAACATCTATATATGGTTCAGTGATGAAAAAATCTTCAGTACCCATTGCCCCTACATACCATGGTCTAGTAGTCACATCAAAATCCGGTGGTAAGCTTACATCCGCCCCTAGGTAGGTCTCCTTGTTATTATAGCCCACATAATAGAAATTGTCCGGATTATCTGCTGTGATCTTTTTCATCAAGGATTTCATATAATAGGCCTCATGATTGTTATTGTGTAAAATCACATTAAGCGTAGCAGTTAAATTGTTTTTTTGTATTCCTAACCATTTATCCATTTCCTGTGCCGTATACTGAGCTTTTATCTCAACAACCTCGTTCATTGTTGCTTCAAGTTTCTTAACTGATATTGAATAGTTAATAATTGAAATAAGAAGAATTGAAAAAATGCAGATTAATGTTGTAAATAATAGCAGTTTACCTTTTAATTTCATTGAATAGCCCCCCTTATTTTTATAGATATATACCCAATATATCGACATAATATGACATTTTTTTAATCTTCTGAAAATATATTTTTCTGAGTAAACAAAAATAAGTTTGGAAATCGGTGCCTGGCACCGAAATCCAAACTTATTGGGGTTAAGCTTTTATTTTGCGTATAGTGTTATGCCTTGGGTGTTGTGATATCTTACCATTTCCGGTAATACATCTATTGTTACTTTTCTACCTGTTTCAGTAACAATGGTATTTTCGTTAAGCTTAGTATATATTTCTTCTCCATTGTTATAAGCTTCTATTAGCCTAGCTTGTGCGTATGCATTATTGTTTAGATAATCCATATCAAAGGCCTCATCACCTATGATTACTGAGCTTACTGGAAGGGCTTGCATATTACCTACTAAAGTTAATTTTCCTTCTGCTATTTGGCTTAACCTAGTTCCATCTGCTCCTACAAATATTACTTCTATTTGTAAGTTTGATGCCACTACGCCATCATGAGCTGTATAAGTTGCTTTGTATAATCCTGGTGATACTTCAGTCATTGGATTTCCAGGGTTAGTGTTCATTGGTCCAAATGGAAGCATTATTCTATAGTATGCAGATCCGCCTGCAGGTGCATTAAAGCTTATCTCTAAAGCTTCTCCTGAATAAAGTTCCTCATCTGTAGCTGGCATTAGGTTTGTAATTCTTGCTGGTGCTGGTGGATTCTCAGGATCATCACCTAATACTATTGTGATTCTTCCTTCTGCCATTTCTGTTACTTCATAACCATGAGCATTTACAAATACTACTTCTACTTGAACATTTTCTGCTTCAACTTCTGCTGGTACAGTCCATGTTCCAGTATATAATCCTTCTACCTCAGTCATTGGAATTCCTAGGTCATTGTTTTGTAATCCAAACGGAACTACCAATCTAAAGTATCCATTACCACCACTAGGAGCGTTGAAGCTAACAGTTAATACATCCCCTGCTTCTAGTTCCATATCTTCTGATGGCTCAATATTTGTAATAACTGGTGCTTCTAACTCTACTAATACTGTTCTAACTACTGTAGTCACATTTCCTGCACCATCAGTTGCTTTTACAGTAATAGTATTTGCTCCTGGATTAAGCATTAGTCTTTCATGGAAGTTTCCTTCTGCATCTAATACTATTACCTTTCCGTTTATTTCAAGTTTTGCTAATTCTATATTATCTACTACATTTCCTATTACATGAACTGATTCTACTTTAATCTTAGCATTATCCAGTGGTTCAGATACTACTAATACTGGAGCTACCTTATCCTTAATCACTGTAACAGCTGGAGATGGTTCTGTTTCTCTTCCATCTAATTCAGATGTTACCATAATTGTATTTGTATCTAATGGTAATGCTACTTGAGCTGTAAATCCTAGATTTGCTGAATTTACAGTAG